>CAWUJC010000146.1:0-6383 GCA_963922355.1 uncultured bacterium
TGGCGATACCGTGGCCAAGGCGGCGCAGACGGAAGCCTGGTTGCCGGGCTTTGAGTTAGCCGCCGGTGCCGAGCGTACTTCCATTTACAATCTCTACGCCGGGCCGAAGGAGTACAACATCCTCTCCGAGATGGATCGTCGCCAGAGCCTGTTGATGGACTTCGGCTGGTTCGGCTGGATCATTATCCCGCTTCTCAGTGCGATGAACATCATCCACGACTGGCTCTTTGCCAGCCTGACCTGGGGCTGGGGTTGGACGATTATCTTGCTGACCGTGCTGATTAAGATCGTGCTCTGGCCGCTGCAGACCGTGGCGAACAAGAACATGAAGCAGATGCAGCAACTGCATCCGAAGATCACGGAGCTTCGCGAGAAGTACAAAGACAACCCGCAAAAGATGAACGAGGAAGTCTTTGGCCTGTACAAGGATTACGGGATCAACCCGGCTGGTGGTTGCCTGCCACTGTTGGTGCAGATGCCGATCTTCATTGGCTTCTACATCATGCTGCAAAGCGCGGTAGAGTTGCGGGGGCAGAGCTTCCTCTGGATCCATGATCTAACCCAGCCAGATACGGTTTACCGCTTACCGACCGAAGCGTTCTTGGGCTACGATTTCCCGATCAATCCGCTGCCGATTCTGATGACCATCTCCACCGTCATGCTCATGCAGATGAACCCGGCGGCCAGTGATAATCCGCAGATGAAGATGTTCAAGTGGCTGCCGGTGATCTTCCTGGTCGTCCTCTACAACTTCGCGGCAGCGCTTCCGCTCTACTGGACGGTGAACAACCTCATCCAGGGCCTTCAGACCTACATCAACCTGCGCCAGCCCGCGCCGGAGCTAAAGAAGGTCAAGGCGAAGAAGTAGCGGGTTTTCTATTCCCCAGCAGTGGTAAAAACGGCCAGCCAGACGGTTGGCTGGTCCGGGGTGGTCCACTCGACGCGATGTCGCCGATGGGGGGCCAGCCAGAGATAGTCGCCCGGTTTGAGTTCCACCGTTTCCGCCGGGTCGAGAAGGATTAAGCGGCCAGCGCCTTGGAGCACCGCCACCCACTCGCCCTCGCTCTGATCGTACCAGAAGTCAGGCGGCGACACGTGGCCGTGGCTAACGATGCGCTCGATCCGGAGAGTGGCGGTCTCAAGTAGGACTTCCGTGATTTCGCCGTTGCTCGCATCGGGAAGGTTTTCCAATAATTTGCCCCGATCGCCGCCAAGCAGGGAAAAGGAAGGCGGCAAAGGTGGATCGGCCATGGGAATTAGCGAAGAGGTGATGGATTGGCCGAGCTGAGACTGGCGCTCCTAGCCGTGGTTGATGAGTAAGCTGATGGTAGTCGCAAGCGTGGTCGAACTCCAGCTTACGATCGACGCACAAAAAAAGCCGACCCCAGGTGGGATCGGCTTTCTAAGTGATGTGGCGAAAGAGGCCTATTTGGCGTCAAAGTCACCGCACCAGTCGTCGGCCTGGGTGACCGGGAACTGGGTCTTGTACTCGGTCTTTTCGTCGACCTTGAAGGTGACGGAAACCGGGGCGTGACGGTGGCAGTGGCCGGTGGCTTCTTCCCAATAGGCGCACTTGGCGCAAGCTTTTGCTTCAGCGAGGGCAGTACTCATGATGGTGTTCTCCTTGTTGTTGGTTTGTCTTAAATTAACGTTCTTTTGTCTAATTTTTGCTTACGCATTAATAAATGACAAAACACCGCTAACGTCAAGGGCGTCTTCAGAATTTATTTTTTTGGTATAAGGCGTTAATAGATAGTGCTTTAAGTGGATTATTGCCTCGTGAATCCGAATTTTGCACAAGTTGACGCTAATGCTGGGCAGGGAGGCGTTAGCCGGATCGGGCTCTTTCGGCCTAATCTGGCTGGGTCATGGGCCAAGAAGTTCCGACAGTATTGACGCAGCTCTTTCAGGCGGGGGAAGCCGTCGCAGATGATCTGCTCGACATGTGGCTGGCAATGCAGTCGGGTGAGCGCCCGGGTTATTGCGTGACTGTCTATTACAAGTTGCGTCGTATGTTGCCCCATCACCGCGAGGAGATGGACGAGCTGCAACGCTGGTTGGAGGACCGCATTGAAGTCCGTGCCTGGAATGTGGCGGAAAAAGAAGACGTCGAGCAGTTGCCGCTTGATTTAAGCTGCGCCCATGAGCTGGAGGACTATTGCCAGCACAAGATGCAGGAGGCTTTTCGCTCCGGTCGCTATCGTTGTGGCGAGTTGGAGATGACCTTCGGTTTCCGCGCGGCGATGGCCTAATGGCGACTTAGTAAGTTGCCATCTTTGGTGAACTTACGCTTGTACGGCGGCTTTGTTGCGTTAACTTA
Organism: uncultured bacterium; assembly: GCA_963922355.1. GTDB lineage: Bacteria > Verrucomicrobiota > Verrucomicrobiia > Methylacidiphilales > UBA1321 > CAWUJC01. The sequence continues at coordinate 2,321 of CAWUJC010000146.1, forward strand.
CAATTGTTGTGAGTGATGTTTCTGCCACAAACACCGCTATCGGGTTTGATAATGCGGCCTACACGTTGTTGAAGGCCATGGTCAGTGCCAACTACTTCGGCAATTACGTGCCAAGTGCCGACGACATTGCGCTTCGGACCCAAATGCCGCGCGAGGCAGTGGCCGCCGCGATGTTACGCTTGGAAAACGAAGAGCTGATTGCCAAGCAAGCCACCGGCTACGAGCGCATCATCCTGCCGGATCTGGAGAAGCTTGGCACCATCGCCTTTCTGCTGAACTCCGACATCTTCGCCGACTGGTACGGCATCTTTCAGGACTACTTGATCGGATTTGAGGAAGCGATGCGCGAAGAGCATTACGAGGTGATCTTTCGCTCCGACTTCAACACGTTAGAGGCCAAGCTCAGCACCATCCGGGAGTTTCAGGAAGCTGGCGTGGCGGGCATTGCCTTCGCCAGCTTTGCCGAGCGCAAACTGCGCCAGTATGTTAGTGAGGCGAATATCCCGTCCATCGTCCTAGGCAATGCGACCATCCACCAGCAGGAGTTGGGCAGCATCAGTAATGATAACCAGGGCTTGATGATGGAAGTGGTCCGCTTCCTGGTGGAGAACGGCCACCGGAAGATCGCTTACTACACGGTCCAGGCTCGGGCCCACGACGGATTTATGGACCGCTTGGTCGGCTACGAACTTGGGATGAAGAAAGCTGGCTTGGCCCCGGTGATGGATTTGGTCGACATGGAGCGCCACACGCCCGAGTCGGCCCGCAAGGCTGCCCTGGCTTTTACCAAGATTGATCCCCGGCCCAGCGCCGTCATCTGTGCGGGCGACCGGGAAGCTTGCGAGCTGATCGCCCAGTTTGCTGATCTCGGCATCGCGGTGCCGAACGAAGTGAGCATTACCGGGGTGGACGACAGTGCCTTTGGCGCCATGGCCACGCCGCCGCTCACTACCGTCTCTCTCAACGCCCAAATCATGGGGCGCGTTGCGGCTCACCATTTGCTCAATGCCATTCGGGGCGAGACTTTTCCGATTCGCATGATGCTGCCGACGGAGATCAAGATTCGCGAATCCGTCGTCGCGTTGCCGGATACGCCCACCACGCTCGACAGCAACGTCAGTAGCAAGACCGATCGTATCTCGGTGGATGAGGACGATATGCTGCTCGAGCAGTTCTAATCCGAGCTAGCTTTTTGCGGACGGCGGATTTTCTGCGGCCGCGCCAGCCCGGGCAATCGCCTCCGGTGATGGTTCAGCCCCCAACGCTTCGAGCCGAACTTGAGGAAGGCTTTCCGGATAGGTTTCCTGTACGTGTTGGAGCATGGCTTCGCGCACATCGCAGCGCAGATCCCAAGCCTGGGGGGAGTTGGCCGCGCTGACGAGGACGCGTAGCTCCACGGTGCGCTCTTTGCACTCGGTTACCTGCAGGCAGTAGACCTGACCGTCCCAGAGCTTATGCGCTTTCACGATGTTTTCGAAGGCGGTCCGGAGTTTGTCCACCGGGATGGTGTAGTCCACATAGATGAAAATGGTGCCGATGATGGAGGCGGAGGAGCGGGTCCAGTTTTGGAACGGCTTCTCGATAAAGTAGCTGATCGGCACCACCAGGCGGCGCCAGTCCCAGATTTTGACCACCACGTAGGTCAGGGTGATTTCCTCAATCCAGCCCCACTCGTTTTCTACGATGACGACGTCGTCGAGTCGGATCGGTTGGGTGAACGCGATTTGAATCCCAGCAAAGAGGTTGCCCAAGGCTCGCTGGAGTGAGAAGCCGATGATGATGCTGGCCACGCCGGCCGAGGCGAGGAGCGCCTGGCCGAACTTTTGCACCTCGGGGAAGAGGAGCAGGATGGAGGCGAGGGTGAGGACGGATAAGGCGGCAAGGCCAATTCGCTGGATGACGTGGACTTGCGTGTAGATTGTCCGGGCACGAAGGTTGTCTTCCTCGTCCAGCTTGTAGCGTAGGAGAATAAGGTCATCCAAGCCGAGGATGATTTGAGCCAGCGCCCAACTGACGGCCAGGATGACGCAGGCAGAAATCGCCGTGTTGCGTGCCCAGTGGTAAGCCTCCGGTAGCTCGACGAAATTGAGCCCGACCGCGATGGCGAGTAGGGGAACAATGACGCGCAGGGAAAGAAAGAAGATTTGGGCTAGAACCTTGTCGAGTTCCGAGGTCGCCTCATTCGAGCGGAAGAGAGAAAAGAGCATAGTTGCTCATCGACGCAGCAGGTTGCGTGCGCAAATGGCCGCCGTTTAATGCTGGGCCGGGGCGAGGAGGAGGCCCATCGGGTAATGGGTAAAGATGTCCGCAGCGGCGAGGGTGCCTTCGTCGGCTTTCATCCACGTGTCCGGGAAGACTCGTTTCCAGTCGGTCGGTGCGTTCTCCGGCAGGCGGATGCGGGTGCCTTTCCAGACATTCCCGCCGAGCGGCCATTGCCCCACTTTCAGCATGCCGCCGAGCAGCCGCGGCACGGCGACGATGATCCAGTCGTCCCCGTGGCGGCGAGCAAAAGCGAACATGTTGTCGGCCCGGGCGCCCTCCACTTCCAAGGGCAGGTACTCGCCTTCGGTAAAAACGTGGCGGTAATCGTGCCGCAGCCAGAGAACCACATGGAGGAGGAAGAGTTTGATGCGCCCGTCCTTGTACTGTGTGAGTAGCTCCTTGAGAAAAGTGATGCGCTGGTGGCCAAGCCGGTGAATGATCTCGCCCAAATAGCGCTGGCGTTGCTCAAAGTCGACCGGGCGTCGGTTGTCCGGATCAACGAAAGAGAAGTCCCAGAGCTCGGTGCCTTGGTAGACGTCTGGCACTCCGGGCGAGGTCAGCTTGAGCAGCGTTTGAGCGAGGGAGTTGATCACGCCAAAGAATGAGAGGCGGCGGGCTACCACCCGGAAGCTGCGCCAAAAGTCCGGGTTGTCTTCGATGTGGAAGAGATCGTCGATAAAGGCCAAGCAGCCGGTTTCGTAGTCCTCGTTCGGATTGAGCCAGGAAGTACGGACGTCGGCTTCGCGCACGGCTTTGATGAAGTAGTCCTTGAGCCGGGCTTGAAAGTCATCGGTTTCGGCACCCTCAAACGGCACGGAGCCAAGCATGGCCTGATAGAGGAAATACTCCGTGTTGGCTTCGGGGACTTCGCGACCGCCGGCCACGCGTTTCTTGGTCGCATTGGCGCGCTTCCATTTTCGCAGCGCTTTCTCCCACTCGGGCCCAATTTCGGATAGGACGTTGAGCCGGGCGCGGGCGTCTTCTCCGCGTTTGGTGTCATGGGTGGCGGAGGCATTGAGCGCAAGCGGCCAGTGCTCGCGGCAGTCGGCCAGAAAGTGGTGCATCTCCTCCGGCGGGACACCGAAGCGCAAGGGATTGCCGCCCACCTCGTTGAGGCTGAGCAGGCGGTTCATCACGTAGAGGAAATTGTCTTCCATCCCCTTGGCCATCACAGGGCCGGTCAGTTGCTGGAAGCGCTTCACGGCGTCGAGGCAGCGCAGCTTGTCCTCTTCCGAAAGATGCGGTAGCTCGAGAAGGAGGAATTTCTCCACGAAGCGGATTTCGTGGCCGTAGTCGCGATTGCTGCGTTGGGCTTTGGCCGAGGCCTCGCGAATGATTTGCTTATCGACGTCGCTGACGTGCTCGTCCTGGATGTAAGTCCGGTAGACCGGCATGCAGGCGATCAGTTCGTTGAGCGCGATGGTCAGGCCGGTGAACGTGATGTCGCTGCCGAAGCGGATGTGCGTGCTGACCGAACGCAGGGTCACGGCCAGGCGGGCGATGTCGGCCGAGAGGCTTTTCTTGAGGACGAGCTGCTTGCGGGAATGAAGCCACTCGAGGTAATCCTCCTCGATAAACGTGAACTGGCGGTAGATGCGGTCGAGGTCGTGCTCGCGCGCCGAGTTGACGAAGAGGCCATTGGCGTAGTTGAGAAAGGTGTAGCCGGTGGTGCCTTGGATGGGGAAGAAGGTGGGCAGCTTTTCGTCGTGTTCCAGGATTTTTTCCACCAGCAAGTAGGCGGTCGGAGAAAGCTGGCGCAGATGCTCCAGGTAAGACTGCGGGGCAAAGAGGCCGTCCAGGT
>CAWUJC010000147.1:0-6377 GCA_963922355.1 uncultured bacterium
GTGGTGAAGAACAACCTGATGCGCCGCGCTCTGAGCGATGCCGATTTGCCCGATGTGGCCGATCACCTGAGCGGACAGACTGCTGTGGTGCTGGGCGACGCCGACGTGGCTGCCGCCGCCAAGGTGCTGAAGAACTTCGCCAAGGAATTTGAAAAGCCGGAAGTCCGTGCGGGCATCATGGAGAACACCGTGCTCGACACCAATGGGGTGTTGGCCCTGGCCGATCTCCCGTCCAAGGAACAGCTTCAGGCCAAGTTCCTGGGCTTGCTCAAGCAGCCGGGCACTCGCGTTGCCCGCGTTCTGCAGGCACCGAGCCTCAAGGTCCTTTACGCCCTCAAGGCCAAAATCGACAAGGAGGGCGGCGACGACGCTTCCGAATAAGCGTCAGAACCACAAGAAACCATTTTTGCCCGTTGGCTCACGCTGACGGGCGAAAGCACAAGGGCAACCTGCTCTTGGCTAGCTTCGAAGCCCTTCGGAGTTAATTGGATGGCGGGTGCTATCCTCTAGCCAAGACGACGACCTAATAAACACATACAATGGCTGATATTGCTAAATTGAAGGAAGAGCTCGGCGGTCTGACCGTTCTCGAGCTGAATGAACTGGTGAAGAACCTCGAAGAAGAGTGGGGTGTCGAAGCTGCTGCCCCGGTGGCCGCTGTGGCCGCTGCTCCTGCCGCTGGTGGCGGTGGTGATGCTGCTCCTGCCGAGGAAAAGACCGAATTCGACGTCATCCTTGCTGCCGCTGGCGACAAGAAGATCAACGTGATTAAGGAAGTTCGTGCCGCCGTCTCCGGACTGGGTCTGGCCGACGCCAAGGCTCTCGTTGAAGGCGCGCCGAAGCCTGTGAAGGAAGGCGTGAGCAAGGAAGAAGCCGAAGAAATCAAGAAGAAGCTGGAGGCCGCTGGCGCCAAAGTTGAAATCAAGTAAACTAAAGCTTCAGATCTAACTTTCACCCAAGGGTTCGGATGTCGGCAATTGTGCCGTGCATCCGCGCCCTTGAGGTGTTTTCAGGCCCTGCCTGCCCCTTGTGCTTTAAGAATTTATCTAAACGACACGAAACGCTGCCCGCGAATCACCCAACCAACGCCCCGATCGCATCCGACGACATCTGACGAGACCCGAGAAAGAGAACACCGCCATGGCCACGCCCCCTAAGAAAGAACGCCTCATGTTCGGCACGCTGAAAGAAGGCGCCGACATCCCGAACCTGATTGAGGTTCAGCTCAACTCCTACCGCGACTTCCTCCAAGCCGGCGTGCTGAACAAGGACCGCAAGGAAGATGGCCTTCACGCCGTTTTCCAGGAAGTGTTCCCGATCGAGAGCTACGACGAGAAGATCAAGCTCGAGTACGTCACCTACGAAATTGGCGACCCGAAGATGAGCGCGCTGGAGTGCATCCGCGAGAGCCAGACCTTCGCCGCCCCGCTTTACGTGACCTTCCGCCTGCGGGAAGACACCAACACCAAGGAAGAGCGCGTGTACATGGGCGAACTGCCGCTGATGAGCGATCGCGGCACCTTCATCATCAACGGGGCAGAACGCGTCGTCGTCAGCCAGTTGCACCGTAGCCCGGGTATCTGTTTTGAGCAGAACGTGCACCCGAACGGCAAGCTGCTTTACTCCTTCCGCATCATTCCGGACCGGGGTTCCTGGCTCGAAGTGATGTTCGACACCAGCGACCTGCTTTATGTCCACCTCGACCGCCGCAAGCGCCGCCGGAAGTTCCTCATCACCACCTTCCTCCGTGCCCTGGGGCTGTCCGAGGATGAGGACATCATTAAGCTCTTCTACAACATCGAGAAGCTGAAGCTTAAAGCTAACCTGGAAGACGAGCAGATCGGTACCAAGGTGCTCATCGCCGAAGTGCGCGACGAAGCCAACGCCGATGTGGTCGTGGCCCGCGCCTTTGAGCCGCTGACCAAGGCCGTCATCCGCCAGCTGATCGATCTCGGCATCACCGAGGTGAAGGTCATCGACATCAAGGATGACGACACGATCATCAAGTGCCTGAAGAAGGACCCGACCCACGACACCGACGAGGCCCTCAAGGACATCTATCGCCGCCTCCGCCCGGGTGATCCGCCGACCGTGGCCAACGCCCGCGCCTTGCTCAAGCGCCTGTTCTTTGATCCGAAGCGCTACGACATTGGTCGTGTGGGTCGCTACAAGATCAACCAGAAGCTGAACATCAACATCGATCTGGACAAGCGCGTCATCACCAGCGAGGACATCATCGCTGCCACGCAGTACATCATCAACCTGCGCATGGGTGAGGGCACCACGGACGATATCGATCACCTCGGTAGCCGCCGCGTCCGCACCGTGGGCGAACTTCTCGCCAACCAGTGCCGCACCGGTCTTTCCCGCACGGAGCGTTTGGTCAAGGAGCGCATGACGCTCTTCGACGTGAACACCGAGGGCATGACGCCGCAAAAGCTCATCAACCCGAAGGCGCTCTCTGCCGTGATCCGCGACTTCTTTGGCCGCAGCCAGCTGAGCCAGTTCATGGACCAGACCAACCCGCTGGCCGAGCTGACCCACAAGCGCCGTCTTTCGGCCCTGGGACCGGGCGGTCTCTCTCGCGATCGCGCCGGCTTCGAAGTGCGCGACGTGCACCCGTCTCACTACGGTCGTATTTGCCCGATTGAAACGCCGGAAGGCCCGAACATCGGTCTGATCTCCTCCATGTCCTGCTTCGCGCGGGTCAACGAGTTTGGCTTCATCGAAACGCCGTACCGCAAGGTCGATAAAGGCCGCGTCACCGGCAAGATTGATTACCTCACTGCCGACCAGGAAGAAAATTACATCGTGGCCCAGGCCAACGCGCCGGTCGACGAGAAGGGGAACTTCGTTAACCCGAAGGTCAGCGTCCGCTACAAAGGTGACTTCCTCGAAGTCGAACCCGACCGCATCAGCTACATGGACGTTTCGCCCAAGCAGCTCGTTTCGGTGGCCGCCAGCCTCATTCCGTTCCTTGAGCACGATGACGCCAACCGCGCGCTCATGGGTTCGAACATGCAGCGCCAGGGTGTGCCGCTCATCCAGACCGATTCGCCGCTCGTCGGCACCGGCATGGAAGGCAAGGTCGCCCGCGATTCTCGCTCGGTCATCGTGTCCGAAAGCACCGGTAAGGTGGCTTCCGTCACTGGCGAGCAGATCATCATCTCCAAGGACGGCGCGCTTCCGGAAGGGAAGAAGAAGATCAAGCACGATCCGGAGAACGGCCTGTTCCTTTACGAACTGCGCAAGTTCATGCGTTCCAACGCTGGTACCTGCATCAACCAGAAGCCGCTCGTGGCCAAGGGCCAGCCGATCAAGGAAGGCGACGTCATTGCCGACGGTCCTTGCACCGAGAACGGCGAACTGGCCCTCGGTCGTAACGTGCTCGTCGCGTTCATGCCCTGGAACGGCTACAACTTCGAGGACGCCATCCTGATCTCCGAGAAGATTGTGAAGGAGGATATCTACACCTCCATCCACATCGAGGAGTTTGAAATCAGCGCCCGCGACACCAAGCTCGGGCCGGAAGAAATCACTCGTGATATCCCGAACGTGGGCGACGAAGCGCTCCGCAACCTCGGCCACGACGGCGTCATTCGCGTCGGCGCCGAAGTGAAGCCGGGCGACATCCTCGTCGGTAAGATTACACCCAAGAGCGAAACCGAACTCGCCCCGGAAGAGCGCCTGCTGCGCGCCATCTTTGGCGAAAAGGCTGCGGACGTGAAGGACAGCTCGCTGACTGTGCCGTCCGGCACCTACGGGATCGTGATGGACACCAAGGTCACCGCCGGTAGCTCCAAGGTCCAGCGCCAGAAGCTGACGCCGACCGAAGCGAAGCGCCAGCTCAAGGCCATCCACGAGAAGTACAACGAGAAGGAAACCACCTTGAAGGAAGAGCTGACCCAGGCTCTCTCCAACATCCTCCTCAACGAAAAGATTCCGCTCGACGTGATGAACGCCGAAACCGGTGAGATCATCATCCCGGCCAATCGCAAGATCACCAAGACCCTGCTGCGCAAGCTGGCCGGCGTTTATGATCACATCGAAATCGACCCGAGCCCGATTCGCATCAAGATTCGCGAGATCATCTCCAGCTTCGAGAACAAGTTTGAGCAGCTCAAGAACGAGCGCGAAGTGGAACTCGACCGCGTGGAAAGCGGCGACGACGTCGACCCTGGCATCGTCAAGCAGGTGAAGGTCTTCGTCGCCAGCAAGCGTAAGCTGAGCGTGGGCGACAAGATGGCCGGTCGCCACGGGAACAAGGGCGTGGTCGCCAAGATCGTGCCGGAAGAAGACATGCCGTACCTCCCGGACGGCACCCCGGTCGAAATCGTGCTTAATCCGCTCGGCGTGCCGAGCCGCATGAACGTCGGCCAGGTCTTGGAAACCCACCTGGGTATCGCTGCCGACATCCTCGGCTTCAAGGTGGCCACTCCGGTCTTCGACGGGATCAAGGAAGAGAAAATCTGGCAGTACCTGGAAGACGCCGGGCTCGACCGCGACGGTAAGAGTTACCTCCACGATGGTCGCACCGGTGACCGCTTTAACCAGCGCGTGGTGGTGGGCCGCATTTACATGCTCAAGCTCGGCCACTTGGTCGCGGACAAGATTCACGCCCGCGCCGTGGGGCCGTACAGCCTCGTCACGCAGCAGCCGCTGGGTGGTAAGGCGCAGTTCGGCGGCCAGCGCTTCGGTGAAATGGAAGTGTGGGCCATGGAAGCCTACGGCGCCGCCTACACGCTCCAGGAGCTGTTGACGGTGAAGTCGGACGACGTGCCGGGCCGTACTCGCATTTACGAAAGCATCGTGAAGGGCGACAACTCGCTCGATGCCGGAACGCCGGAGAGCTTCAACGTGCTCATCAAGGAAATGCAGTCGCTGGGTCTGGACGTCGCCGTGGGCGAACGCCGCCGCGACCGCGTGGAGACCGAGAACGAAATCAAGACCGCCGGTTACGAGGACGTGGCTGCCTAAACTGGGCAGCCACCACGGCCAAGACCATTTAACTAACAAGAGATACGACACAAGACGCAGAAGGGCAGAGCACCATGATCATGAACCAAGAAACCGCCCGCGAGATGCTGGGGCTGGAAAAAGAAGTCGGCTTCGATTCCGTGGCCATCACCGTGGCCGCACCGGACACCATCCGCTCCTGGAGCCGGGGTGAGGTGAAGAACCCGGAAACCATTAACTACCGTACCTTCAAGCCGGAGAACGGCGGCTTGTTCTGTCAGCGTATCTTCGGTCCGGTCAAGGACTACGAATGCGCCTGCGGCAAGTACAAGCGCATCAAGTACAAAGGCGTGATTTGCGACCGCTGCGGCGTGGAAGTGACGCTGGCTCGCGTCCGCCGTGAGCGCATGGGCCACATCGAACTGGCCGTGCCGGTCTCCCACATCTGGTTCTTCAAGTGCATGCCTAGCCGCCTGGGTCTCATGATGGATATGACGGCTCGTGCCCTTGAGCGCGTCATCTATTACGAAGACTACATGGTGGTCGATCCGGGCAAGACCCCGTTGACCCTCAAGCAGCTCTTGAGCGAAGCCGAGTACCGCGAAGCGCAGGAACAGTACGGCGACAGCTTTACCGCCAAGATGGGCGCCGAAGCCATCCGTGACGTGCTGGCTGGCCTCGACCTGGCCAAGTCCATCGACGAGCTGACTGAAGCCATGACCACTACGCGCTCCAAGCAGACGCGGAAGAAGCTGGCCAAGCGCCTTAAGCTGGTCCAGGGCTTCCTCCAGAGCAAGACTCGTCCCGAGTGGATGATTCTGGAAGTGCTGCCGGTTATCCCGCCGGACCTCCGCCCGCTCGTTCCGTTGGAAGGTGGTCGTTTCGCCACCAGCGATTTGAACGATCTCTACCGCCGCGTGATCAACCGCAACAACCGCTTGCGCAATCTGCTCCAGCTCAAGACGCCGGACGTCATCATCCGCAACGAAAAGCGCATGCTGCAGGAAGCCGTTGACGCCCTGTTCGACAATGGCCGCCACGGTCGTGCCGTCACCGGCGCGGGCAACCGCCCGCTCAAGAGCCTGTCGGACATGCTCAAGGGTAAGAGCGGTCGCTTCCGCATGAACCTTCTCGGTAAACGCGTCGACTACTCCGGTCGTTCCGTCATCGTCATCGGCCCGGAGTTGAAGCTCAGCCAGTGCGGTCTGCCGAAGAAGATGGCCCTCGTTCTCTTTGAGCCGTTCATCATCCGCCGCCTGAAGGAACTTGGGCACGTGCACACCGTACGCAGCGCGAAGAAGATGATCGAACGCCAGGAAGCCGTCGTGTGGGATATCTTGGAAGAAGTGACAAAGGGCCACCCGGTGCTCCTTAACAGCTCACCAACGATCCACCGTTTGTCTGTCCAGGCTTTCGAGCCG
>CAWUJC010000148.1:0-6301 GCA_963922355.1 uncultured bacterium
TTGAACTTTCTCTACTCTGGAACGATCACGTATCTGGCTCATGGCGTGCTGAATACACTGCGCTCGGGCCGTCTCGTCGTTTTTTGGGGTGCGGTGCCGCATCAAGTGATCAAGAGATCCAAGGATGCTCGTATGGCTTGGATCACGATCCCTTTGGCCTGGTTTCTTGGTTGGCCACTCTCTGAGTCGTTTATCCGGCAACTCCTCCAAGGTCGGTTTATCCAAGCCAAAGCCGATCCTCTCGACGGAGAGAGTTGCGAGCGTTGGTGTGACGATCTGGCATCGGGCTCAACGCAACGGCGTGAGATCGCCTTGCTGGAAATGGAAGCCCGGATGAGGAGGCTGGCGCTGGCGCCGATAAGCCGCAGAGCGCTGGCGCCTCCACCGACACAGAGCTTGGCGAAGGTGGAGCACATGGCTCGCTATATTTCGACTCATTATCGCGAAGCAATCTACATGCGGGAGGTGATTGCAGATACGGGCTTGAATCCGGCCTACGCGGCGACTCTTTTTCGCAAGTCCTGTGGCATGACGCTCCAACATTATTTGAAGCTGCATCGCATCTTCCATGCGCAGCGGATGCTGGCCACAACGGACAGCAAGATTGTCGATGTGGCCTTGGAATGCGGATTTGGTTCTGTCAGCCAGTTTTATGAAGCATTTAAGCGCATCTGCGGAGAGTCTCCGCGGAAGTATCGCCTGCGGATGCGAGAGCGTTAGAAAAGTCGGACCCTCCTCTACAGAGAGTGAGTTGGCGAAGGTTGGATAAATTCAACGGCTTTTGCTTCTCCGACGGGCACAATCTCACAAGTGAATTTCGGCTTCGTGTTGAAGAACCCCGTTACCGTTAGCCACAGCGGATAGTACCCCGGCTCTAGTCGTATCGTTCGCGAGACCTCTTGGCCTTTTTTGGATTCAAGTAGCGTTGGAAAGATGATGCCCCGTCCATCACCAAAACTCAAAAAACCGGAAAATTGAGCCTGCAGAAGGAAGTCGTAGTCGCCGGCGGTTTCAACCTTAAGCAGGGTGTGAAAAACACGCACTTGGTTGGCAGAGCCGATAGATTCTTGTAACGACAGAACAGACTCCTCTTCCTGGGGAGTAAGCCAGGTGAGGAGCATGGCATCGAGGAGGCGGGTTGGTTTTCTGAAACTTTTGCTTTTCACCAACCATCCCTCCTCATTGCTGGTGGAGAGATTGGTTTGGGGGTGGGGAACCGGAACGGGTTGATGGTAGCTCCAGGCAAGAGACGGGAACTCAGGTCTTGCTTGGGAGGCCACGGATTGAATCCATGGCTTGGTGGATTTTTCAGGCGAGGAAAGAGGAGCGCCGGTGATGCCATCCAGGGCTTGAATCATCACCTCGCGGGACGCGGTGACGTTCTCGCCAGTGGGCATAGGACGAATGACGGCTTGCTGGTTCAGTTGTTGCCAATCACCTCCCTCGTCGAGGAAGGTGGTGATCATACCCTGGTCGCGAATGGAAAGATCAACCGGCGATCGAGCAGAGTTGACGAGCACCTGTTCGGTTTTTCCTTTTCCAGGAGGCCGGATAAAGACCGTGGGGGCTTCTTGGCCATTGAGTTCGCTGGAGATGTTCGAGAGGGGGAAGCTTTGAAAGCCCAGTTGGGTGCCGTCTGCCAACTGGAGAATGGAACTGGACTGAGGATGAGTCAGGTCGAGCCGTTCAACCAATGTCGGAGGCTCGTCACCAGCAGGCAGCGGGACAATCCATGTCAGGAGGCGGCTTTGCTCTGAGCTCTTCCAGTGCACGTGATAGTCCATGGCGGGAACGGCCTGCCCAATACTCGGGGCATACCATCCCAGACCTTGGTCGCGATCGCCAAAATAGGAGGCGTACTGGAGTTCTTCGACGCCATCGTGAAGTAAGAGGATGTTGGGGGCTTGGGGCTCTGTCGTTTGGATCGTTTGTTCGGCTACATCGTGGGCAAAGTCATCCTCCTCAAAGCCATCGAGCTTCATTTTCTTGCTGCTGTAGTTGGGGAGAAAGTTCCACACTTGGGTGTAGTTTCGCTCTCCGCCACCTTTTGCCATGAGGTCATCTACGACGAGATAGATGCCTTGCCTCTTAAAGAAGTAGACGCTGCGGAGATGGGCCGCCTTCCCGGGTTTACCTTGAGCATTCGGGAGGGCAACGCCGCCGTAGTCGCCCTCATACAGCCCGTCCACCACCGTGAAGTGTTCGTCGTCGTACCAAGCCGAGGCGATCGGCGTCGTCGGCGCAGCGTGGAGCTGGGGACGGCTATCTTTCTGGGAGTACCCGTCGACCAATACCGTATTGGTTTTTAAGCTGGAGCCCTCGCCGAGATAAGTCCGCGCTACTTTGACCTCTGGGCTGGTACCTCGGTTGTAGTCGGGCGGTCCGCCGTAGACCAAGAAAGGGCGGCCCAGCGCCGTTATCTGTAGGCCATTGTTGTCATGGCAGCGGTGCCCGCGCTGGAGGCGGCTATTCTTAAAAAAGGCGTAGGCGGAATCAGGATGGGAGCCGTTCCGCAGAACATAGTAACCACTGTAAGGATGGGCCACCGATTCCGCCCAAGCATCGGCGCGTTTCTTTACGCTCACATTCTTCCCGCGGACGGTGGGCGCTTCTTTGAGATGATTGTTGCCGATGACCGGAAGGTTGCCCAAGGGATCGCGGATCGAGGCAAGCAAACGCGTGAACTTCTCATTCTGTTGCTGCCATATGGCCTGGAGTCCAGGATCTTGCGGATTGATCTTTTGGAAGTTTTCGTGCGTACCCAGATTGTAGTTGAGGGACTGCTCCACCATGCCGCCATCCGGCGCGTAATTCGTGATGAGGAAATGCCAGATTTGAGTCTGATACAGATGATCCCAAAGGTTGTTGGCGCCCATTTCTGGAAACAGGCTGGTTAGATACTCCAGGGCGGCGAGAGTTTCCATCCGCTGGTTGGCGATGCCTTTGGAGTAGGCAAACCAGAGCAATTTTTCCGGATAATTTAACGCCAAGCCCAAAAGGATGACCCCGGCGTTCTTCAGGTCTTCTTCGCTCCAACCTTGGGTGGCACCTTCTGGCCCTCGGGCTTGCAGGACCTCTCCCCATTTTTGTGGGCGATCCTGGCCACTGCTCTTGGTCAGAGCGCCGAGGATACGCACGGTGTTCAGGGCGTTCCAGGCTTCGTGCAGGCCATTGGTGTTGCTGCGCCAGTCAATTTGGTAGATGGACTTGACGCTGGCATCGCTGATCTTGCCCGCTCGGTAAGCCTCCCAAAAAACTTGGGGATGAAAGCGTTGGACATCGGCCAGTAGGCGGAGAGCCGACCTGCGATAGCGCTCGTCTTGGGTTTTGTAGTATTGCCCCGCTAAAGAATTGAAAAATTCAAAGGTGCGGAAAGAGGACTTGTTGCGGCGCTCGGTTTTGGAGAGGTCCGGTGTCCCTTCCCAGGTGCCGCGGCGGCGCAGGTCCGTTTCCCATTGAATGCGGCCGGCCGTTTCTCCGCTAATCGCGTCTCGGATTCCGTAGAGATCGAGAAAATGTAGATCGTTCCCTTTTCGCGCGTAGTAGTCTTCTTGTGGGGTTTCTCCCACCAAAAAGTCGGCCACGGCAGATCGGCGCGGATGGACATGAAAGCCGTGCCATTTAAAGGCCCCAATCTTTTTTTGACGCAAGGCTTGGAGTTTTTCCACGGTCCATTCCCGGAAGGCCGCTTCGGCACCAATTTTTTTGGCTTTTTCGAGCCAGTTGGCGCCAACTTCTGTGGTGGGATTGAGTGATTCTACCCAGATACGTGCAGGTGCCTCCGAGGCATCCATGAACGGCCGAGTTAGCGAGCTAGTCGGCTTGGTAACCGGAGCCGCCTCGTGGGTGGGAGGGAGACTTGGTGAGGGATCAGAGGCTACCGTCGTTTGTCCCTCGCTGCGCTGCGAGGGCGAACAGCTGGTGAAGATAAGCAGAACGAGAGCTGCCCAGAAATGAGAGATAGCTCGCGGGTAAAGCGGGCTTCCTTGTCGGGGGAACATGGGAAGAGGGGCTTACAGTTGCGGCTTTAACAAAATTTGCCGCATGGGCGCCTCTGGGTTTTCCATTCGCCACACCAGTTGATCCACCGAGGTACGCCCAATTTCGCCAGGTAGGATGTCGACCGAGGCGGGGCGCGGATGCAGGGCACTCAAAAAGGGCTCGGAATAATCGCAAGCAACGACCTTGAAATCCTCGCCCGGGAGCGACCCTGCCCGGAGAGCAATGCCATAAATCGCGACTGCCACTTGATCGGACATCACAAAGACACCGTCTGGTTTCTCGGCTTGGGCTTCTTGCCAAATTGCCGAGAGCGCTTCGTGATTGATTTCCTGGCGCCCTTCGCGCTCAAGGAACAAATCTTCGGTGCAGTAAGCTTTGGCCCATACGTTTTCCTTCTTACATTTGTTGAGGAAGCCGTCCATCCGCTCTTGCATGGGCTTGCCGTTGCCGAAGTAGGCGAGACGTTGGCAACCCTGAGTGATGAGATGCTGTGCGGCCAGGAGACCAACGCACTCGCGATCGTAGCCGACTAAGTCGATGTTAGGCTCGGTGATGCAGTCGTAGTTATGCAAGAGGCGGACAACGGGAAGCTTTTTATCTCGCTGCCGAAAGGGGGTGTAGGAGGCTTCTTTGCCAAAAACGATCAGGCCGGAGCCGTGGAATGAATCAGCGATTTCGCTCAGATCGGCTGGATCATCGACAAAAACGGATTGATAGGACCAGTTAAGCTCCTGGCAGCGATCCTCGATGCCATGGATGAGTCGTGAATAGACCGGAGTGGCGAGCTTGCCTCGACTCACGCCGCACTGGACCAACAGGATGTAGCGGGTTCGGCGGCGACGCTCGCTCCCATTGCTAAATTCGCTCAGGGGTACATTCAGTTTGCGAAGAGCGCCGTAGACCAAATCGCGAGTCTCAGGCTTGACGCCGGATTTGCTCCGCAGAACGTTGCTGACCGTCATTGGGGACACCCCGGCGACGTCGCCGATCGTGGCATAGGTGGGTAGTTTTTGTGTTTCCGGCATTTGAGTTTATAAAATAAGTCATAAACGTAGCTCTGTAAATCCAAAAGGCCCTAAGTAAGGAATATTTCGACTCAAAAGCCTTATTAAATCGAATTAAAAATTTATAAATCATTGACAATAAGTTTATGAAACTGTAGCTTGTGTGGCATGAAGTTCGAGCGCTGTCCTGAAAGCTTGCTCCCGCGTCCGTATGTTCGGGCGTTTACGATGACGGAGTTGCTCGTCGTCGTGGCGGTGATCGCCATTCTCATGGCGCTCGCTTTTCCGGTCTTCAGCAGTGCGATTAACCAGTCGGCGAGCGCTAAGTCGGTCTCTAATCTCCAGAAATTGGGCGTCTTCATTAATTTGTTTGCCGAAGATAACGGGAACTCTTTTCCGCCCGCAGCTGCTCAGATTACCGATGAAAACGGGAGGTGGACCTATCTCGGCGCCTGGGACAGTTTGATCATGCCTTACATGGGGATCGATGTGCCGCGTAATCATCCCAATGCTTCCAGTAACGCGCACCTCATGGCGGCGGTTGGAGATCTCTACAGCCACCCCAAAGATCGCTCAGAGATCGATGTCGCACGCGGGAGTGGATTGCGTCGCACGTATGCCATGTCGACGGTTCCAGGTGGAGTCGGAAAGGCGCACTGGTCAGGGACCGTAAAGAAGTTTTCCGAAAGACGAGGCAACGTGCCAGATGCCGCAGGCACCATCTTACTAGCTGAGCGTCCTGGCGTGACTCAGAATACCGTGGGTCGCACTGGCTACGCGGGGATGAGTCGCGTGGGAGATCAAACGGCGTATCAGGAAGAGCCGCTCAACAAAGGCGGGAAGTTCAATTATCTCTTTGCTGACGGGCACGTCGAAAGCCTGCGGATCGAAGAAACTCTGGGAGAGGCAGGATCATTGAGTAATCCGGAAGGCATGTGGACGGTTGATCCCAATGATTAGAGTGATGTCACGAACCACCCCCAAAGCCGCTTTGATGGCCGATAATGTTCCCTGGATTCGGGACGACATTATCTCGGCCATCTATGGCGAATCACGGTTGGATCGAATTCGTCGGGAGTCTGATCTCTATCCTGTCCGGATCACTTCTGACAACTTGGATGAGCATCTGTCTGATCTCCAGGATGTAGAGGTTGTCTTCTCCTGCTGGCGTCTGCCTCCGCTTCTTCTTGAGCGCTTGGATCAGCTACCCAATCTGAAAGCTATTTTCTATGCCTCCGGCTCGGTGGCCAACTTTGCAGTTCCGATCTTGCAGCGCGGAGTTCGCATCTACAGCG
>CAWUJC010000149.1:0-6301 GCA_963922355.1 uncultured bacterium
CCCTTCGGTCGGCGCACTGGTGATCAAGGGCAATCGGGTGTTGGGCCGGGGTTGGCACCGGAAAGCCGGGGGGCCGCATGCGGAAGTCGCGGCCGTGCGTGACGCCAAAAAAAATGGCCATGCGGCGAAGCTGAAGGGCGCCACGATTGTGGTGACGCTTGAACCTTGCAGCACTCACGGAAAGACAGGGGCCTGCACGGATTTGATTTTGCGGGAAGGCTTCGCCCGCTTGGTGGTTGGGGCGGTGGACCCGAATCCGGCCCACGCCGGGCGAGGCTTGCGGATCCTCCAAAAACAGGGTGTGCAGGTCACGGACAAGGTGCTGGCCAAGGAATGCACCGATCTGAACCGGGATTGGAATCACTTCATTACGGCCAAGCGCCCTTGGGTGGTGGCGAAGAGCGCGATGAGCCTGGACGGGCGGATCGCTCCGCCCGCGACGGATAGTCCGTGGCTGACTTCAGCGCCAGCTTTGCGCTTGGCACATGAGCTGCGCTTGCAAGCCCAGGCCATTTTGGTGGGGGCGGAGACGGTGCGGACGGATGATCCCAGCTTGACGGTGCGTCTGCCCAAAAAGCTGATGGTGGGGAAGGAGCAGCCTTGGCGGGTCGTGCTGACCCGGAGCGGCCGCCTTCCGAGGGCTTGCCAGCTTTTGACCGACGAACATCGCGCTCGCACCTGGGTGGCCAAGCGGAAACCGCTGCTGAAAGTGCTGGAGGAACTCGCAACACGAGGGGTGGTGAATGTCTTGCTCGAAGGCGGCGGTAAGTTGTTGGGCGAAGCTTTTGCTGCGGGTTTGGTCAACGAACTAGCGTTCTTTCACGCGCCCTGCGTGCTCGGCCAGGGGGCTCGTGGCGTGGAGTTGCCCGCAAAGCGCAAACTAGACCAACGCGTTTCCGTCGACGTAATCGAATCGCGGATGGTGGGCGTTGATCACTTCACCCGGGCGTTAGTCCAAGGTTAACCAAGGATCATGTGCTGGACTTCCTATTGGCCACCAATTAAACTTACATCACCCTCCCAAGGGGAGTATGAAAACATGCTCAGCTCCCCTTGGGTTTTTAACTATGGGTTCGGGGTTCTGTATGGTTGTTGTTCTACTCTCATGTTTCTAGGTTCACGGAACCTGGGTTGAGGTGGTCGTCGTCTGGATAAGTGGGGGTGAGTTGAACTAGCCTGACTCCACCAGTTCTGCGTCTTTGGGCTTCATCTGCAGATAGGTGCGAGGGCTTTGGCCGTAGGCTTCGGAGAAGATTTTAAAGAACTGAGCATAGCTGCCGAAGCCGGCTTCGAAGGCGGCCTCCAGCATGGTGGGTTGAGAGCGTCCGCGGTACAGTTCCATGAAGCGCTGGAGCCGGGCGGAGTTGCGGTACCGGCTGAGCGGGACGCCGACTTGCTGGTGGAAGAGGCGGCTGAGGTAGACGTCGCTGATCCCACAGCGGGAGGCCAACTCCTTCAGGCTGAGCGTGTCTTTCCGCTGGCTAAGGAGGTAGAGCGCTTTCTCCACGCCGGGGTGCAGCTGGACGGCGCGGGCCGAGCTTTGGCCCGTGCGGTAGCAGCGCCAGCCGAGGATAAGGAGGTAGCGCAGCCCGGCGTTGAGGGCGTCGGGGGCGCCGTGCTCAAAGGAAAAGTTGTCGGAGAGGCCGAAGCCAGCTTCGCGGTTGAGCAGGTCGGGGTCGAGGGAGTCTTCCATTAACGCGTCCATGTTCCGGCGCATGAGATCGTAGGCCTCGGGTTTAAGCTGGCGGCTCAGCACGCCCTCGCGATCGAAGTCCACTTTTTTCAGGTCATCGTAGCTTTCGCCGTGGCAGGCGTTGGCGATAAGCTCCGGCTTGAAGACGGCCACGTAGTACTGGGCATTGGAGGTGCGATCGACGAGCTGATGCTCCTGCGACGGGTACATCCAGAGGAGGGTGCCTTGGGGAAAGGTGTAACGGTTCCCCGAGACCACGTAGGTGATGGAACCCTGGACGACGAGGTTGAGTTCTAGCTCCCGGTGGCGGTGGCTTTTCAGCACCGGGGGGTTGCGCACCGATTCGGCCAAAAAGAGGAAGCCGTCGTAGCAATCGCGGATGTTGAGTTTCTCCAGCATGGAAGAAGAATTAACGTGTTTAATTTATAATAACTTTTTCTTCGGCGACGAAAAGATTTCGCTGATACCTAGGTCATAATATTAGGACATCGATAGTTGTTTTCACAACTTCTTATAAAAAAGGAGAACCTTATGCCTCTACTGGAAGAAACGCACCCCGTACAACACTACGATTACAGCCTCGTGGGCGAAGAAGCCCAAAACGCGGTGGACAAAGGCTTGGCCGAAGCCACCTGGTACACCTGCCCCATTTCGAAAGAAGACATGCGGCAGCTGCTCAAACGCCGTGATGGTCCGGCCATCCGCGATACCATCATTTGGTTTGCGCTCCTCATCGGCTTTGGTGCCTGGGGCGTGGCTTGGTTCCCCAGCGCCTGGAGTGTCATCCCATTCATGCTCTACGCCGTCATCTACGCTTCGACCTCGGATTCCCGCTGGCACGAGGCCGGTCATGGCACTGCCTTCAAGACCGATTGGATGAACAACGCGCTCTATGAAATCGCCTCCTTTATGGTGATGCGCGAGTCCACCGTTTGGCGTTGGAGCCACACGCGCCACCACAGCGATACAATCATTGTGGGGCGCGACCCGGAGATTGCCGTGCCTCGACCGCCGGACCTCCTTGGTCTCGCCATGGCCTTCTTCAATCTCAAGGTCTACCCGGCTTACTTCAAGAGCATCATCCTGCACAGCTTTGGCAAGATGGGCGCGGAAGAAAGCACCTTCATCCCCGAGTCCGAGCACAAGACGATTTTCTTTAAGGCGCGCATCTATGTGGCCATCTACGCTTCCGTGATTGGCTCGGCCCTTTATTTCGGCACCATTCTGCCACTGCTCTTCATCGGCCTGCCCAATCTGTACGGCTCCTGGTTGATGGTTGTGTACGGCCTCACCCAGCACGCAGGCTTGGCCGAAAACGTGTTGGATCACCGTCTGAACTGCCGCACGGTCTACATGAACTTCGTGAACCGGTACTTGTACTGGAACATGAACTACCACTTGGAGCATCACATGTTCCCGCTCGTGCCTTATCACAATTTGGCGAAGCTCCACGATAAGATTAAGGACGACTGCCCCGTGCCCTACAGCGGCTTGGTCGAGACTTACGCCGAGATCATCCCTGCCGTCTTCCGCCAGGTGAAGGAACCGGCCTGGCACGTCAAACGTCCGCTGCCGACGCCGAGCGATCGCAAGGAAGTGCCCACTTCTGTTTCGCACAAGGTGGAAGGCCAGACTGCCGAAGGCTGGGTTATCTTGGGGGATGCTGAACTTATTGAGCGCGAAGATGTCATCCGCCTCGACCACAACAAGCGTACCTACGCGGTCTACCGCACGCTCGATAACGAGTACTACGCCACCGACGGCATCTGCACCCACGGCAACACGCACCTCGCGGATGGTTTCGTCAAAGGCAAGTTGATCGAGTGCCCGAAGCACAACGGGCGCTTCGACCTGCAGGACGGCTCGCCTGTCCGCCCGCCGGTCTGCGTGGCGCTCAAGACTTACCCGGTCAAATTGGAAAGCGGGAAGATTCTCATCGACCTTCAGCACGCGGGTGGTTGCGGCGCGCAGGAAGCGCACAAGACGTATAACCTCACCGTGGTAAGCAACCGCAACGTCGCTACCTTCATCAAGGAACTGACCCTGGAGCCGGACGAGCCGATCGACTACCAGCCGGGCCAGTACATCCAGCTCAACATCCCGGAATACGGCGAGATCAAGTTCAGCGACATCGAAGTGGAAGAGCCCTACGCCAAGGTTTGGCGGGAGCAGTGCCTCTTTGATCTGGTGGGTAAGAACGAAGCCCCGATCCGCCGCAATTACTCCCTGGCGACGAATCCGACCAAGGATAAGCACCTGCGCTTCAACGTTCGCATCGCGACTCCGCCGCGGGGGCAGGATTGTCCGGCCGGGGCTGGCTCCACCTGGGTGCACCACCTCAAGGCGGGCGATAAGCTGACCGCCATCGGTCCGTTTGGCGACTTCCTAATCAAGGACACCGACAAGGAGATGGTCTACCTCGGCGGGGGTGCGGGCATGGCGCCGCTGCGTTCGCATCTGTCTCACCTCTTCGAGACCTTGAAGACCGGCCGCAAGGTCAGCTTCTGGTACGGGGCGCGCTCCCTCCAGGAAATGTTCTACCAAGAATATTTCGAGGAGTTGGCCGCTCAGTTCCCGAATTTCTCCTTCCACGTGGCGCTTTCTGAGCCCCAGCCCGAGGATAATTGGAACGGCCCGACCGGCTTCATCCATGAAGTCCTCAAGCGCGAGTACCTCGACCGCCACGAGAACCCGTCCGCCATCGAGTATTATCTCTGCGGCCCGCCGATGATGGTGCAGGCAGCTTCGGATATGCTCGAAGAGGACTTCGTCATTGCGCCGAACGACATCGCATACGACGAGTTTTAAAATCCGTCGTACCGCTTGCTATTAGAAATCTAGCTCAGTAGAAACGTTGACTATGCCTGACTCCAGTACCCCGAAACTGACCATCGCCCTTAACTTCTGGACCATGTGGGGTTACCCCTCGGCCGACGCCGAGTGGAACGCCGACCAACGCGCCGCCGCCATCAAAGAGGCCGGCTTCGACGCCATTGCCTACGGTCCTGATCCAGCCATCAAAGAGGCCATCGCTAAGCACGGCTTGCGCTTCGGTGGAGCCTTCGACGCCTCCGAGGTCGAGCAGTTTGAGCCCAAGATTAAAGCCTGCCTTGAGATCGACAACGGCCCGATCAACTGCCAGCTCTGCGACCACGATACCCCGGTGGAAGAAGCCGTCGAAAAGACCGTGGAGCTGATGAAAGTTTCGGAAAGCCTTGGCGCCGAAGTGCACCTCGAGATGCACCGCGACACGTGCACGGAAACCCCGGAGAAGCAGTACGCCATCATCGAAGGTGTGTTGGCTAAGACCGGTAAGAAGCCGCGCGTGAACTTCGACTTCTCGCACCCGGGCATCGTCAAGCACTTGAACCCGGACAATTACGCCGAGCGCCTCTTCGAAGACATCCCGTGCTTCCAGGCCAGCACCCTTTGGCACATGCGTCCGTTCAACGGTCACCATTGCCAGATCCCGATCACGGACGGTAACGGCAACTTCTCGCCCGAGTACGAAGACATCCGCCCGTTCATTAAGGCGGCGCTGGAACACTGGTTGGCCGGCCCGAAGCCGAACAACGAACTCTGGGTCGTCCCGGAACTGGGGCCGACCCGCGGCGGCTACGGCCTGAGCTGCTTCCCCACCATTTGGGAAGACGCCATCGTCCTGGGTAAGGATATCCAGAAGTTCTGGGCCGAACTGACCGCCTAAGGCCTATTTAGCGAAATCTCAACCCCGCAGTTGCACTCCTAGCAAACTGCTCTTAACTCAACAAAAGCCGGGTTCACGCTGAGCCCGGCTTTGTTACCCACTAAGATCACTAACTACTGGATATGAAAGACAAGAAAATCGGATTCGTCGGACTGGGCCGCATGGGCGGTAACATGGCGCGCTGCCTCAACGACAAGGGCTACAACGTGAGTGCGGTCTTTGACATTCAACCCGCCGTGGCGAATGAGCTGGCCGGCGAAATCGGTGCCACCGCCTACACTTCTTTGGCCAATGTGACGGCCAATGCCGACATCATTTTCACCGTCGTGACCAACGACAAGGCGATGGACGCCATCTTTTTTGGCGATGACAATCTCTTCACCGGTGCCGACGGCCGCGTCTTCGTCAACTGTGCCACCCTGACTCCGGACGTGCATCGCAAGCTGGAAGATGCCGCTGCGGCGGTGGGTGCCAAGTGCCTTGAAGCCTGCATGGCTTCCAGCATTCCGCAGGCCCGCAACGGCGAGCTTTACCTCATGATTGGGGGCGACGAAGCCCTCTTCAACGAAAACAAGCCGTTGCTCGACGACCTCAGCAAGGCCCTGCGTTTTGTCGGCCCGGCCGGGAAGGCCGCCGAAGTGAAGGCCTTGGTCAACATGGTGATGAACATCAACACCGCTGCTCTGGCCGAAGGTCTGGGGATTGGTGCCTCGCTTGGTCTTGATCTTGAAATGCTTTGCGAAGTCTTCAGCCAGACGGGGGCCAACTCTCGCGTGCTGGAAACGGATGCCGAAGACATGCTCAACCGCGACCACGAGTGCTACTTCTCCGCCTCCCACGCGGCCAAGGATTCCGGCATCGCGCTGGAACTGGCCAAGGCCAACGGCGTTTCCGCTCCGCTG
>CAWUJC010000150.1:0-6263 GCA_963922355.1 uncultured bacterium
CTCAAGTAACCGTCGCAGGAATCGTTTGCCGCGCTTCATCTTAATGAAAGAGACTTTTAAAAAGATTGACTGGAAACCATCCCAAGACAAGCCTTAGGGGATGAGTACCGTAGATACCAAATCTCTCTTCGCCGCTCGCACGAGTGTTGAGCAAGTCGAAGAGGGCGATCAACTCGCGCCAAAGTTTGACGAAAACGGGGTGATCCCGTGCGTCACGATGCATGCTGAAACGCGCGAAGTGCTGATGTTTGCCTTCATGAATGCGGAGGCCCTCGAACTAACGATCAAGACCGGCCTGGCACACTACTGGTCCCGCTCTCGGAAGAAGCTGTGGAAGAAAGGGGAAAGCTCCGGGATGTATCAGACCGTCAAACGCATGCTGATCGACGACGACCAGGATTGCGTTGTCATCGAGGTCGAATTAGCCGCGCCGAAGGACGGTGGCGACGAAGCCTCCTGCCACGTCGGGTACCGCTCTTGCTTTTATCGCGCGGTTCCGGTGGGCGAGACGGCGGAATCTCCCCAACTGCAATTCTTGGAATCCTCGAAAGCCTTCGATCCCAAGGCGGTGTACGGGGATGCTCCCAATCCGACGCAGCTGTAGTCTCGCCAGTTGATATTTTGGCGGAGAGGAAGCGTTCTCGACGGTTCCTCTTTTCTCTTTAAGGCATGTGCTGAGCCAAGCCGAGGAGCAGGCGTACGCCTGCGGTGAGCAACAGGCCAAACAGCATGAGGGCGAACCCGGTGGGTGTACAGCAACTGATGATCAGCGGGGCGTGCTTCTGCTCGTGCAGCGTACCCATGAAGAGAAACACGCCGGCGGCCAGTGAGAGCACAATGGCTTTGATCAGATTGGCGGTCTCGCCACTCAAGTAAACGTGGAGTTCTTGCCCAAAGACAATGCCGAGTGGAGTGGCGAGGGCAAAAGCGAGATAGAGCGCCAGGACCTGCCCGTACTTCAAGCTGCTCCGCATCATGGCCAGGGCCAGAGCAAAGCCCGCCGAGCCCTTGTGGGCGAGAATCGCCACCAGGATGATGGCGGCTTCCGCCACGGCGCTGATGCCCAAAGCCGTTCCAAGGAGGAAGGAGGGAATGGCGATCATGATGGTCATCACGATCGGGACAATCGGCGTGGTGACGACCTCTTCTTGCTCTGGCGTCTTGGTGACGTGCTCGAGCATGAGCAAGAAAACGAAGGCCAGAAGGGCCAAAAAGGAGGCCAGGGGAAAAGGCCAGTCGGGCAAGGTCTTGCTAAAGAGCTGCATGCCGTTGGGCAGCATGATGATCAACGACAAGGCCAGAAAGACGCCAGCGGCAAAGGCAGAGCCGAGCTGAAAGCCTCCCACTTGGCGCGAGCGCAGGCGTAAGAGCGGGAGGGCACCACCGGCGATCGTGATGCCAAGGATCAGAACAATGGAGAGGATTTGGAACCAAGTGAGGACCATAACGAACGAGGATGTTGGCGGAGAGGAGCTGTCTTGTCACTCTCCACTCATAGCCTGTAGGTCTTGCCGACTAGCCGCCGGGGAGCCCCAAATCCCAGCGGGGAAAGGGATCACGCAACTGGCTCCAGCTTTGTTGGCCAGCTTTCATTTCTTCGTTGGTGAGCAAACAGGCGTTGAGCAACTCCGTAATGGCCTCTTTTTGTAAATCCTGGGCAATAAAGACGATTTCCTGACGGCGGTCGCCGAACGGCTCGAGCCAATTGCGCTCCCGTAGTCTTTCCGAGTCGGGATCATTCGGCCATTGAGAGCGCGGAACGGAGGCGTACCAGCTGCCCACGGGTTCCAGGCTGCGCACACCGCCAGCCTGCGACCATTCCCCGACGTCATCCATCCGCGTAGCCAGCCAGCAGAAGCCTTTGGAGCGAAGTACATCCGGGAAGCCATCCTGCCACAATTTCCAGAGTCTCTCGGGGTGGAAAGGGCGGCGCGCCCGATAGACAAATTGCTGGATGCCGTACTCTTCGGTCTCGGAAACATGCTCGCCGCGGATTTCCTTCAGCCAACCTGGAGCTGTCGCCGCTGCTTCGAAGTCGAACTTCTTCGTCGCCAGCACCTTGTCCAGAGGGACCTTACTGTGGGAGGTCTCCAGAATCTCAGCTCGACCGTTGAACTGTCGTAAGATGGCTTGTAAACGGGTGCGTTCCTCCTCCGACATCAAGTCCGTCTTGTTCATGATGAGGACGTCGCAAAACTCGATCTGATCGATGAGCAGATTGGCCAAGTCGCGGGTATCGTCCTCCCCGGCTGTTTCGCCGCGATCGCGCAGGGAATCGGCCGATTCGTAATCACGCAGAAAGTTGTAGCCGTCGATGACGGTGACCATGGTGTCGAGCCGGGCCAGCGTGGAAAGGGAGTGGCCGTCCTCATCTTCGAAGGTAAAGGTTTCGGCCACGGGGAGCGGCTCAGAGATTCCCGTCGACTCGATGAGCAAGTAATCAAAGCGCCCTTCGGCCGCGAGGCGGCGAATCTCAAGAAGGAGGTCTTCGCGCAGGGTGCAGCAGATGCAGCCGTTGCTCATTTCGACCAGCTTTTCGTCGGTACGGCTTAAGTCAGCGCCGCCGTCGCGCACGAGTTCCACGTCGATGTTGACGTCGCTCATGTCGTTGACGATCACGGCCACACGGCGCCCCTCTCGATTATGGAGAATGTGATTGAGCAAAGTCGTTTTTCCGGCACCGAGGAAGCCAGAAAGTACGGTGACGGGAAGTCGTTCTAAAGCAGGCATAGGAAATAGGATAGGGCGGGGATTTATAAGGCCAAATCTAGGAGGTGGTTGCTGTTTCGAGGCGCTGGACGCGCGAACGCAACTCAGGAATGGGCAGTGATGCCCCCACGAAGATGATCATGGGCTCAATCCCGTTCGTGTCCGGCAGCTCGGAGGCAAGCAGATCATCCGAGCCGACTTTTTGAAAGATCAGGCGTTTACCATTTTGTTGCGCCAGACGGACGATTCCCTTGCAGCGCAGTACTTCAGGCGGGAGATCATTCAACTGATTGTAAAAAGTTTGCGGATCAACCTCGGACGGCAGGGGATGCTCCCAGGAGGCAAAGTGATACTTGCTGTGATCATGCTCATGGTGGTGATCGTGAGCATGGCTGTGGTCGTGCGAGTGGTTATGCCCATGGTCATGAGTATGCTCGTGGTCATGATGGTGATGCTCGTCCTCGCCACTTTCCCGCGCTGTCAGCCGACGCGGCGGCCACGGAGCCGACTCGCACTGTGTGGCGACCAAGGCATCGACGAGGCCATCGGTCTCCACGACTTCCGCCCCGGGCGCTAGTTCACTCAATTGGAGGCGTACTTGTTCGACCCGCTCCTCTTTCGTTTTATCCTGCCACGTCAGTTTGAGGAAGTTGGCTGAGGCCACTTGCTCTTGCTCTAAATCATTATGCCAGTGGCGCTTCTGCCAGCGTTTGGCATCCACCAAAGAGACCTGAATAGGCATGGTGTAACGCGCGCACTCCGGGCGTAAACTGAGCTGTTCAATCAACTCAACGCTATCCGTGGTGCCATTGGCTTCGAGTAAGAGGATGCTTTTTTCATCAAGCGCTTGGCTCTGCAAGGTTTCAACAAGCTCCTCAAATGAATCGCAACAGACGCAGGTTCCGTTGATGGGCGCCACCGAGGTCGCCAATCCCTCAAAGTAAGTGGCATCCACTCTGGCATTCTGAAAGTCATTCAACACCACATGGGGCCGTAAGCCCCGCTCCACCAGACGCGGGACCAAATCACGCATAAGCGAGGTTTTTCCAGCTCCAAGAAAGCCCACGACAAAAACGAGAGGTACCATAGCCCTAACTGTTCATGCATTCCTGATGGAGATCAAGGCGATCCTGAGATGTGCTGTCTTTTCTTCGCTCTGGTTTGTCGGCCGAAATTCAAGGCACGGAATGCCAAGTGGCACTCGGTGATAACGGTCACGAGTCTCCTTGCCGCAGGAGGGCAGAACCCGCATAATCCTGAGCTTTCCTCTCTGGTCCCGTAGCTCAGGGGATAGAGCAGGGGTTTCCTAAACCCTGTGCCGGCAGTTCGAGTCTGCCCGGGACCGCGCTTGGTCGGCCTACTTTTCGCATGTGACAATTGGGTGACTGTCTTGTTCGCCGATTGCCTTTTTTGGCCGCTTCGCCTTCCATCGTGCCATGGCAAAAGGTGCACCGATCAAGAAGACGAAAATTGTGGCCACTGTGGGCCCAGCCAGCGAAAGCGAAGAGACGCTACGCGGCATGATTCAAGCGGGCTTGAATGTGGTGCGGGTC
The DNA here is from genome assembly GCA_963922355.1 of uncultured bacterium. Taxonomy (GTDB): domain Bacteria; phylum Verrucomicrobiota; class Verrucomicrobiia; order Methylacidiphilales; family UBA1321; genus CAWUJC01. Next base: position 4,263 of record CAWUJC010000150.1, read on the forward strand.
AATTTCTCTCATGCCCAACATGACAAGACGGCGACCTTGGTTGGGCGGATTCGCCGGATCGCCGAAGAATTGGACCTTCCCGTGGCCATCTTGGGCGATCTCCGCGGCCCGCGCATTCGGGTCGGCGACGTGACGGAGGGCACCATTACGTTAGAATCAGGCCAAACGATTTGCCTCACCTCGCAGGAATGTCTCGGTACGCCGGAGCGTGTCTCCGTCAGCTACGACAAGTTGGCTGAGGACGCGCAAGTGGGTGGGACCATCATCCTTGACGATGGGAACCTGGAGCTGTTGGTGGAGGAGATCAAGGAGCAGGATGTCTTTTGCCGAATTATTCGCGGTGGAACTCTTTCCAGCCACCGAGGGCTCAATATGCCGGGCCGCCACGTGAGCCTGCCTTCGGTCACGGAGAAAGACTTCGCCGATGTGGATTTTGCCATGGAGCAGAACTTTGACTTCTTGGCGCTTTCCTTCGTCCAGCGGGGCAGTGACGTCGCCGGGCTCAACGCCTACATGGCCAAGAAGGGGCATGCCATTCCCGTGGTGAGTAAGATCGAGATGTCTGGCGCCATGGACGATCTGGCGGAAATCATCAAGCACTCCTATGGCATCATGGTCGCGCGGGGTGACCTCGCGCTGGAGATGAGCATCGAGGAAGTGCCGATCGCGCAGAAGCGCATCATTGCCGCTTGCCGGGTGGCGGCCAAGCCGGTCATTACCGCCACGCAAATGCTGGAGAGCATGACTCACAGCCACAAGCCGACCCGAGCCGAAGCCACGGACGTCGCCAACGCCGTTCTGGACGGCACGGATGCGGTCATGCTTTCCGGTGAATCCGCGATTGGGGATTTTCCGGTCAAAACGGTCGAGACCATGGTGCGGATTGTCCGCCGGGCGGAAGAAGGTTTGGCCCAGGGGGAAGTGCCCGATCTAGCCCCCTTGCCGCATAGCCACACGATTACCCATGCCGTTTCCCGCTCCAATCACCAAGCGGCTCAGGACGTCAACGCCTCGGCAATGCTCGCCTACACTCGCGACGGAGGTACGGTTCGCTGGTTGGTGTGCCATCGCCCTAAGGTGCCGGTTTTGGCCCTCTGCAAACGCCAGCGTACCTGTCGTCAACTCGCGCTCTCTTGGGGAGTAACCCCGGTCTTTGTGGAAGCCGTGGAAGGGCTGGACGATCTCGTCGAAGTCGCCGAGGAGGAAGCCAAGAAGCACGGTCTGGTTCAGTCGGGCGATTTGGTCACGATTTCCGCCACCACGCACTTCCACGAAGATCGAACGCACAACGTCTTCCGCGTCGAGCGCATTTCGTAAGCCTAGCGAGGCGCTCTCGACTTGCCAGTTCTGCTCCGGTCCGTAGGGTGGAGGGAGATATGTTGCCGCGACCTGCTTTAGAAGTTAAGCACTACGACGAGAACCTGAAAGGGCGGGACTTCATAGTCGGGGACCTCCATGGCTGCGCCGATGAGTTGATGCGGCTCTTGGAGGAAGCCAAGTTCGACGTCGATAAGGACCGCCTCTTTTGCGTCGGCGATCTTGCGGACCGTGGGCCGGACTCCTTGGAATGCTGCAATTTGCTGCACGAGCCCTGGTTCAACCTCACCTTAGGCAATCACGACGAGGTGCTGATGTACGCCATCTGCTCGACCTTCCCGGCGCCCTCGGCCGACGAGCGCTGGCTCGACTGCGCGCAGAACCACGCGGCCTATCTGGAGATTTTGGAGCGCAACAACGCGCAGTGGGCAATCAAGATGATTCAGAAGAAGGATGAGCAGCTCATTCCGATTGCGCAAAAGCTGCTGCACGCGCCGCTCATCATCACGGTGGGCAAGCCGCCGGTCCGCTTTAACGTTGTGCATTCGGGCTTTGTCCGGGAAGGCTATCAGATCACGGACGAGATCATCGATAGTCTGGCTTTTGACGATCACTTCGATTGGTCGGAATACCTCATCCAGTCCCGCTGGTTAGCCAAGCTCCCGTAAATTGAGCACCCGGTTT
>CAWUJC010000151.1:0-6255 GCA_963922355.1 uncultured bacterium
AGTTAGGCGTGGTCGTGGTGGCCGGTGGCATCTTTGTCCTGATTGGCGGCCTGATCGGAGTCTCCGGTCCGCTCCTCAGTAATCAGCTCACAGACATCACCAACACGCTGCCGCAATATCTGGAGCGCTCACAGGCACAGATCGAGAAATGGCCCTTCGGCGAGCAGATCATCGCCGAGATCAACAGCTTCACGGGCGGCGAAGGCCTCAGCCTAGAAATGTTCAGCAACCTCACGGGCCCGCTGCTGGGTATCTTCGGGACGACGCTCGGCACCGTTGTCTCTCTCTTTCTCATTTTCCTGACAGGCATCTACCTGGCCATCGAGCCCGGCATCTACGTCCGCGGGTTGCTTCGCCTCGTCCCCATCAGCTGCCGGCCTCGCGCCCAACAGGTGCTCGACCGTCTCTATAACAGTCTGGTCTTTTGGTTCTTTGGCCAAACCGTGAGCCTGACGCTCATCGGCACGGGCATGACCATCGGCATGATTGCCCTCGGCGTTCCGCTCCCGGTCTTCCTTGGTCTGCTCACCGCCGTACTGACAATCATCCCGAACCTAGGCCCGACGCTCGCTGCGGTTCCAGTCCTCCTCCTGGCTTTATCGGTCAGCCCGTGGACGGCGCTTTACGCCCTGATCTTCGTCATTGCCCTGCAGAATCTAGAAGGGATTTTCGTCACGCCCACGATCATGCGCCGAGCCGTGCAGCTTCCGCCCGCCTTATTGATTGTCGTGCAAATCAGCTTAGTCACCCTGGCAGGATTCCTGGGCTTGCTCTTAGCCACGCCACTGCTGGTCTGCCTCATGGTGTTGGTGCAGATGCTCTATGTGGAGAATGTCCTGGGCGACCAACTTACCGACCAAGCCAAAATCGGCAAACCTGTGGAGCCAACGACGTAGTTCTTTATTCCTCGTGTCCGGAGAGGCCGGCCATTTCTTTCAGGAGGTGGGCTTGGAAGTCATCCGAAGCCAGGAGAACCGGCATGGCGAGGTTGCGCAGCGAGCGCTTCAGCCAATCGCGTTCCGACGCCATTTTGAACATGTTGTCGCTTTGCTTGAGGACCGCCTGCCCGGCTTCATGCCGCTCTTGCTGGTAGGTGCTCAGAGCTTCCGCTCGCGCCGCGGGATCCCCGATGGCGAGGCGCCGGGCCAACATGGTGGCGTCTTCGATGCCTAAGTTCATCCCTCGCCCCCCAGCAGGCGAGTGGATGTGCGCCGCATCCCCAGCCAGGTAACAGTTCCCCTTTACGTACGAAGTGGCTTGGCGAAGGTGGACCTTGAAGTCCGACTCCCAATGAATGTTGGTGACGGTGGTGCCCGCCGGCAGGAGGCTCTTCACGTCATCGGCATTGGCGATGAGGCGGAAGCGCCCACCGCCAAATGGCGCGACAAAAAGCATGACCCCCGACTCGTGCATGAAGAGCTGCACCTCGTCTTCCGGGAAGGACCAGTCCAAATCCACATCGGCCAAGCTAAAATCAAACGGGTATTTCTCGCCCGGGAAATCGATCCCCAAAGTATGGCGAACCGTGCTGTGCGGGCCATCGCTGCCAATGACGTAATCCACCTCGACCGTCTCGTCCGGCGTCACCTCGTCTTCACTCTCCGGATCAATGGCCGGCCCTATCTGCACCTGGACGCCAGCGTCGGTATTTTCCAGCCCGGCCAGCTGGCGGTTCCACTCCACTTCCAGGCCCTGGGCTTGCAGGTGCCCGAGGAGGATGCGCTCGGTCTCGGACTGGGGAAGCAGCAGAAGGAAATTGTACTTGTGCGGAATGTTATCCAGATGCAGCTGGCCTAGGTTCTTTCCTTCGTAATGCATGTTGCCCTGGCGCACGGTCAGGCCTGCATCGATCAACGCCTCGGCCACCCCGGCGGGATCAAGGAGTTCCAGCGAGCGGGGATTGACCCCCGCCGCTTTGCTCAGCGTGGAAGGCCCGCTCTTGCGGTCGATGATCCGGGGCTTGATCCCGTGGTGCAAAAGTTGAGCGGCGGCGGTGAGGCCGACCGGACCCGCCCCCACGATAAGAATGGTTGGTGCGGATGGATCAGGCATAACGCCATCTGTTATGACGATCTACCGGCCAAGCGCAAGGCCATCCCGTTCATGCCGGCCCATTTTCAGGGTTCCTCCACTTTTTCCGGCTTTGCAGGGTTCTGCCTTGCTCTCTGCTTTGCACTTGGTTACGGATAGTCCTCGCTATGGGCCTCCTCGACAAATTGGATCAAGACCACGAAATGGACAAGGACGAGTACAAGTCCAAGATCCGTGATTTACAGCTCGATATGCTCAACCTCCAGCAAGAATTGCTGACCACCCGCCGGTCGCTCATTCTTGCCTTTGAGGGCGTCGACGCCGGGGGCAAAGGTGGTGCCATCAAGCGCATCGTCGAGATGCTTGATCCGCACAAAATCCAGATCCATGGCATCGCCAAACCGACGCCAGTGGAATACCGCTACCATTACATGTGGCGCTTCTGGAACAAGCTCCCCCCGCACGGCGAAACCGCCATCTTTGACCGCAGTTGGTACGGGCGCGTTCTGGTGGAACGGGTCGAAGGATTTGCCACCAAAGAGGAGTGGACCCGCGCCTACGACGAGATCAACGAATTCGAGCGCAGCCTGGCCCTCGATGGCGCCATCATCCTCAAGTTTTACCTCCACATCACCAAAGACGAGCAAAAGCACCGGTTTGAACGCCGCCAGAAGGACCCCTTCAAGCGCTGGAAGATCAACGACGAGGACTGGCGCAACCGTGGCAAGTGGAACCAACACAAAGAGGCGGCTGAAGCGATGTTCGACCGCACCTCGACGGATTACGCCCCCTGGCACGTCATCCCCGGCAACTACAAATGGCACGCCCGGATCAAGACGCTGAAGACCGTCGTCCACACCCTGCAGAAAGAGCTCAACATCGAGAGCAAGCAACTGCGCCACGCCGCGGCATGAGCGATCCTTACGCCCTCGATCCCGCCGCCCTGCCGGCCGAGCCGGTGCTCCGTGTCCCGGTTTCCATTTACTACTTCGACACGGATGCAGGAGGCGTCGTTCACAACGTGGCCTACTTGCGTTTGATCGAGATGGCCCGCTCACAACTGGCTGAGCACTTGGGTTGGCCGCTCGCGACGATGGACCAAAGCGGCATCGTCCCGGTGGTGTCGCGGACTGAGATCGATTACCTCGCCCCGGCGCGCATCGGCGACGAGCTGGTGATCGAGGCGCGCTTGCTCAAACTGGAGCGAGTCCGCTTTTACCTAGGTTTCGAGATGATCCGAACCACGGACGACAAGCGGCTCATCCAATGCCGGCAAACCATGGCCGTGGTTAACGTCAACACCATGCGCCCGCATCGCCTCCCGGCTTCCTGGACGGAGCGCTACCCGGACGACAAATAGCTTCTACTTCAGAAGCTCTTCCTTGAACTTGTTGTCGTAATCCAGCTTCGTCAATTGGTTGTAGACCTTCCGCCACTGCTCCCGTAAATCATCGAGCATGTTCACCCGTTTCAAATCCTTGCGGTGGTAGGCCAGATATTTACCGTGCGCATTAAAGTGCGGCACTTCCCCAAATTGATCCTGGAAGACCTCCACCTTAATGACAAAATTCCGCAGGCCAAAAAAGATGTCCGCCGCCTTGGGGTGAACCTTGTTTTCCAGTTTCTTGTAGCGGTCCATCACCCCGCGAAGCTGGCTCGTCGTAAAGGTGTACAAATCCGAGCGTGGGTTCTCACCGTCACCCGGGGTGAGTAAGACCAGCATGGGGCCAAAAGCCAGGAAGCTCTCATCAATCGACGTGCGGTGGGTCAAACGCCGCGGTAACTTGCCCTTGGCCGCGTCCAACAGGTAGCGGGCCGAGAGATGATTCGGGGCCAGCTCCAAGGTTTGCTCTAAAAGCGCCTGATTCTCAGGGGAGCGAAGCTCGTTGCGCAAAAACTTCCCTTTCACGATTTCCTGGAACTCCGCGAACTTCTTCATCCCCGCATCGAGTTGGGATGGCCGCTCTTGCTTCGCCAAATCCAGGGCTTCATCCACATTGTCGAGAGAGAAGATCTGAATCGCGACCAAGTCGTTCAAGCTCCCCATCAAGGGCATGATGGAGACATCTGCTTTATTCTCTCCCGGTACGCCGACGTACTTCATGCCGGCTCGCGTGGCCCCGCGAACTTTTTGGCCAATACCGCCTACTTTTTGCACATCGCCGTCGACGGAGATATCGCCCGTCATGGCCACGGTGGGATCCAGCGAAAGATCCTGTAACAAGGAGATCATGGCGACACAAAACGCGGTCCCCGCCGAGCCACCCGCTTTGTGGCTATACTTGTCATCAAAGCTCAGGCGGATGCGTTTGCCCCGCTTCGCCTCGGGAACTTTAATCAAGGCCAAACGTAACGCCTCGTCTTTGGAGATCATCATGTCTTCCGCCACATCCGTAGTGAAGTCGGCGCGGGTTGCCGCGCTCGTTTCGCGCACCGTCGCGTTGATCTCCATCACTTTCCCACCAATCATGTCGCCACCCGTGCTCAAGACGACCAGCCCGTTGACCTGAGTCTGGTTCAGCACGGTTCCCGCGGAAGGGCGCCCCTGCCCCGGATTGCCGACTTCCTCCAGCATCTCCTTCGTCTTCTCCATGATCTGGTCCACCATGCTCGCCGTTTTATTGCCGTGCACTTGTTGGTGCGCCTTGGTGATGTCCGGTCGATAGCCGGTCAACCGAGGCCAGGAGACGGTCATCTTGGTCTCGGGTTTGAGCAGTTCGGACTCATACACCACGTCTTCGTTGTCCGGGGCAGCCTTGTAGGCGAGATCAATCAGGTAAGCCGCCAGGGCCCGATCTGGCGTATCCCCCAAATCCACCAGCATAGAAGCGGTCTTGGCCAGATGCTGAGCCAACGCTTCGCGGTCCACTTTTTTGCTCGGTGCCTTCAGCGCATCTCCGTGGCGGAAACGCGCCTTGGCCAAAACGGCCGAACGGTTCTTCGGGTCCAAGCCCAGAGCAATGACCAATGCCCGCGCGCAGAGGCGACGGTCTTCGTCATCACCGGTGGAAAGCGTGGCCGCAAAATCCGTCAGCAACTGAGCCAGCTGAGCTCGGCTGGCATCCTCCAGTTGCAGTTCTTTCGCCGAGAACGGCAGTTCATCCGGATTGAGGTTAAACGTGTCTTGCGCCAACACACCACTGGCCCCAACCAGCCATAAGGCGCCCAACAGAATTGCTCTCATCCCACTCATACCGAGCGTTATCATGGGGGATCGGCCCAAAACGGGCAAGACGTTTGCACCCCAAGACGACTCGATATTTTTCATTCCGTTCGTGATCCCCTCGCCAACACCCTCTAGGTTGAGGCATGGCTTCTTCCCCACTTCCTCCCCCGAGCACCGCGCGGCGGCTCTGGGTCGTGGGCCTGATGCCACTCCTTCCCCAAGTCTTAGGCAGCGCCTTTAACATCACCTATAATCTCTCCGCGGTGGTGCCCCTGCTCTCTCCCTCACAGGAGGCTCGCTTTCAGAGCACCGTCCTCATTTTTAACATCATCATCTTCCCGCTGGGCATCGCGGGTTGGACCTGGCTGGTGCTGCGGCTCCGCCGCCCCCTCCGTAGCTTTTCTGAGCAAACCCCTTTGCCCGAGGCCCAAGCCCTTCGCGCTCGCCAAGCCGTGATCAACCTGCCGTGGTGGGGCTCCCTCATTGCGGGCGGCTGTTGGCTGGCCTGCTTGCCGGTCTTCCTCCTTTCCATGGCCACCTCATCAGGACCGGTGGCGGCGCATGTCTGGATTCACCTGCCCATCTCGTTCATCGTCTCCGCCTCCATTGCCACCACACAGAGCTTCTTCCTCGTGGAACTCGCCACCCAGCGGCTGCTCTTCCCGACCTTTTTCCGCGAGACTCGGGCCGATAACGTGCCCAGCACCTGGGCGCTTTCTTTGCGCGGACGCGGCCTCATGTGGATCCTCTCCGTCGGCGTCAGCCCGGTCTGTGCCATGCTCTTGATTATCTTCGCGCCCAACGATCCGGGCATCGACAAGGCCCTCTTCTGCCTCTTCGTCGGCGTGGTGGCCATGGTCTTCGGCGTCTGGACCGCCTACATGCTCGACCGTCTCGTGGCCGAACCCGTGGACCAGCTCCGCAATGCGGCCGTGGCCATTGCCGAAGGCGACTACAGCGCGCACATCGACACGGTCCGCGCCGACGAGATCGGCGTGCTCATCTACGAAAACAACCAGATGCTGGAGCAGCTGCGCGAGAAACAACGCCTGCAGGAA
>CAWUJC010000152.1:0-6241 GCA_963922355.1 uncultured bacterium
GCGCTGGGCATCCCGAAATATGATCTCGCCACAAGCCCCATGGCGGAAGGCTGGCGGCATATGCACGGCTCGCGCTACTTCAACCACGATGTTGCGCAGGATGCCAAGGTCCGTGCCGTCCATCCGTTGAAAGATACCCCTGAGGATTGGGCCATCCGGGAGGCCATCTGCGCCTCCCAACCAGCCAACAGCTAATTTACCGCCACGGGGGAATTACACTTGCCAAGGCCAACGGTTTTCGTATGCTTTCGAACTCGGCTGAAGTCTTGGGCAAGTTCGCCCCGCTTCACCGTCTTACCCAAACGGGCCCTTAGCTCAGTGGATTAGAGCGCCTGACTACGGATCAGGAGGCCATAGGTTCGAATCCTATAGGGCCCACTCCTTCTCCCCTTGGAGAAGGTTGATCAAAACCCTGATTTGCTTACATGGCGAAGGCAAAGCATCCCGAAATTGCCGGCCTCTACCGCCGGGGTAAAAGCGGGAATTTCACCTGGTTCTAACGGGTGAACGGTAAGCAACGTACTTTTGCGACCGGAACAAATGATTTAGCGGAGGCAATCGTCGAGGTTCAACGCTTCCGGCAAGGTCCCAAAATGAGTGCCACTCCAACTGGATCGTTGCGGTTGATGACTTCATTAGATGCAAAGTCGAAGACGGCTGCGCTGAGCGCACCAAAGAATATTACGAGTTCAATCTAAAGCACTTTGGCAACTATGTTCACGAAATCGAATCCGATCCAGAAGCTGGGGAGATTCGCATACTGGCCGTTCAGTTCACTAATGGCAACGATGGCCAACTACTTTACTGCAGCACGGAAGTCATCTGAGTAGACCTTTTGCATGAAACTTCTACCCTGCCCAATCTGGCAATCAGATAGTATTTGTCTCTTAATTCCGTATAAGGCAACCATCGCTTGAGATTTTTCAGGACGCCTAGATACTGCGCCAATAGAACAAGACGCAGTACTAGTTTACTGGCAGGCTAGGCTCTCGAACCAGGCATCGAGTTGCTTCTCTAGCTGAGATAAACGCTGCGGCTCTTGAGCAGCAAGGTTGTTCGCCTCGCTCGGGTCTTCGGCGATGTTGTAGAGTTCGAGGGGCGGTGATGGCGGGAATTTCACCTGTGGGGGCGGATCGGTGATGATGCCTTTTTCCAGAAAATGCTCAGGCTGATACATGCAGACTTGCAGCCAGTCAATGTCCGGTTTAGGCACCAAGCTTGCAGCCGGGACGTAGGGACGGACCAGCTTCCAGTCCCCATCGCGGATGGCTGCGTTATACTCTGGACGGACTTGATATCGGCTCCATTGCCAGCAGCGCTGCGGATTGACGATACCTTTCTCTCCACGCAATACAGAGCTTTGGTCGATGCCGTCGAGCGCTAAGCCCCTCGGCTGCTCGATTCCAACAAGGGAGAGCAACGTCGGCAACCAGTCTGTCATGTGAATAAACTCATCCTTAACGAGCGCGTCACCCGGCAAACCATCGGGCCAACGCAGGATGGCCGGAGCACGGATACCGCCTTCGTAGGTAGTTGCCTTATGCCCGTGCAGTCCACCGTTAAAGCGGTCCAGGCAACCCTCTCCCTCGCCGCCAAACTGTGGGCCGTTGTCGCTGGAGAATACCACCAGCGTGTTGTCCCGAAGCCCTAGTCGGTCCAACGTTTCCAGCACCCGGCCAATCCCGGTGTCGAGTCGGCGAATCATGGCGTAAAGCGTGCGCACTGCTGGCGTCAGTTCTTCCCGATCAGCGAACACGGCCAAATCCTCCTCCGGCGCTTGAAGGGGCGTGTGTGGTGCGTTGTAGGTGAGATGGAGAAAGAATTCTTCCTTCTGGTGGCGCTCCAGAAAGGCGATAGCCTCATCCGTCCACAAGTCGGTTAGGTAGCGACCGTCGGCCCGCAGAATCGAGTCACCCTGCTCAAGCCGCCAGTCATAATAATCATGCATGCCGCCACGGAAGCAGATAGCTTCGTCAAAGCCACGGCGCTCCGGTTTGTAGGCAGGGTCAAAAGCCCCCAGGTGCCACTTGCCAACTAGGCCGGTGCAGTAGCCAGCTCCCTTCAGGAGATCGGCCAATGTGATTTCGTCTAAATTCAGCCGTTCCAGTCCTCGCCATTCCAGTGTATCGATCGAGCCCGTGCGTTGCGGGTATCGCCCAGTCAGCAAGGCCGCACGCGACGGATTGCAGACCGGTGAGGCGGTATAATGCTGTGACAGGCAAAGCCCCTCGCCCGTCAACGCATCGAGGTGAGGCGTTTCGGTCAGGCCGCCGTTAAATAAGGCGAAGTCTCCGTAGCCGAGGTCATCCACTAAGATGTAGATAATATTCGGACGTTTCATCCATCCCCCCCATTAGCTATGAATTCTACGTTGAAGGTATGGGGTAAGGTTTCAACTTTGCTGCGGAGAAGGCCGATCAGGTTCTCCACGGTGCCTCGCTGCTTGGGATCATCGTAGAGATTTACCTGCTCAAAGAGATCGTTCTTCAGATCATAGAGTTGATTCTTCGCAAAGTAGTGTGGAAAGACTCGATCCGTGTAAAACCACACACCCTCCCATTTTGTCTTTCCATCGACGCCATCCCAACTAACCCGCCTTGGCTTATTCTCTTTACCTGCACGCAAGGCGTCTGCCTTCATTTTAACCTCTACTTCGGGGGTTGGACGATTTAGCAAGAGCTTCCAGCGATCTGTAACAACTGCCCGGGAATTATGCATCTCCAGGAAGACAAACTCGTGGTGCTGATTCGTCTTGCCTTCCAAAATAGGAATCAGGCTCTTACCATCTTGAGCCATGTCCTGAGGCACTCTACCTTCTGCTGCCTGAATAAAAGTAGGGGCGAGATCGGTGTTAGCCGCCAAGGCTGAAGAGACACTTCCGGGTTTGATGTGATGGGGCCAGAAGAAGATCGCAGGCACCCGTGCACCTTCGTAACAAGAGTTCTTTCCCCTAGCCTGATGATCAGAGACAACGGCGATAAGGGTGTTCTCTAGTTGCTCTTTATTTTTGAGCGCATTGACGATGGCGCCAACGCTATCGTCGATCCACGTTGCCAAAGCATTGCGCGGGTCTCGAACCCCGACCTCCTCCAGACGCTTCAAGACCGAAGCGCGAGAAGGTTGGGCCGTAGTAGCCTCTGAAAGAAACCCACGAGGTGTTGCCCGGGCATCTCCGCTTGCCCAATCTGCAAAGTACACTCCGTGAGGAACTGGGTAAGCCACATAGAGAAAAAACGGTTCCTTTGAGTTACCTATAAACTGGACAGCGCCGTCTGTTATCCACTCAAGAGGATGTACCTTCAACGCCTCTGGCAATTTCCAGCTTTCTTTATTGCCAAACGAAACATGAGTCGCCACATCAAAGCCCATCTTGTCCTGGAGATACTGAATCCCGACGTCATGCGCTTTCTCCATTTGCTTAATCACCGCAGGGGCATGCGGATCAGATCCGGCGGGAACGCCAGCATGAACTTCTTCCGGCTCTCCGTTATGCCATTTCCCGACCATCCCCGTCCGGTAGCCCAGTTTCTTAAGCTCCTTAGTGAGGCTGCTTTCTTCTAAAAGAAGATGACTGTTCCAACGTAAGTTGACAGGGCCACCTGCGGGATATTCATCAAGGAGAGCCGGACTTCGAGAAGCTAACCTCCCAGTCAAGGCGGTGTATCGGCTTGGCGTACAGGCCGCTGAAGTCACATAAAATCGATCAAAGCGCATGCCATCCGCAGCCAGTTGGTCAAGGTGAGGCGTCAGCATACGTGAGTCCGCATAGTGCAACGTCTCACCGTGCTTCAATAAACGCCCGTTCTGGCGGATAGGTGACTTTACCTTGGGACCAACACCAGCCTCATGCGCTCCGGTATAGGTAGGCGTCTTCCGGTAGTCATAAACGCCAATTTCATCAAAATCGAGATCGTCCACATAGATGAAAACGATGTTCGGCGGGATCGAGTCGGACTCTGCCCGAAGGGGAAGTCCCGCAGCGAAAAGCCCCACAAAGACAAGCGTAGCGGCCCTTAGGAAACGCCTCATGGAATTCAGAGCCATCTGAAGTCTATAAAGCGACATCTGAAGGCAAGGGGTCGTAGGGTGGATGCGGTACCTGGGGCGTCCGCATGCCACCACAATTGTACATCACGGGTTCACGGTCACATTGCATCTTGATGACAGCAGCAAGCGGATCGGGAGGCTGATCGGGCAAATCATAGAGCCGAAATACACCAGGCAAGAGACGTTCAAACGTCACCTTATCCCCCGTGGGCAGTAACTCAACTGACTCAATTTCAGCTTCAAGGCCGCTCAGCACCAACTCATTCCCGGGCCAATTCGTGGCGACCAAGTAGAGATTGTTGCCACTCGTCGTCATCGGACCGTGGTGACTCCAATCGCCGCGATGTCCGTTGCGCTGCTCTAACTCAAAGGTGAAGACAGAGTTGTCTCGCAGGCATTCACCGCAGCGATTCATCCAACTCCCCACTTGTTCCAGAATTTCCACCGACTCATGAGGAATGGAGCCATCTCCCTTGGGGCCGATGTTGAGAAGCAAGTTGCCGTTTCCAGCCGCTGCCTTGCAAAGGAGCTTGATGACCTCTTTGGGCGACTTCCAGTTATTATCACCTCGATGATAGCCCCAGGTGTCATTCAGTGTCATGCATCCTTCCCAAGGCTCCCAAGGATGCGGGGCCGTGAGGTGTTGCTCCGGGGTCGCGAAGTCGCCTTGTGCACCATTGCGCGGATTAAAGAGCAAGCCGGGCCTCAACTCCCGACACATGGCATTGAGTTTTTCCCCCTGCCAGCCTTCGCCGTCAAACGGCCACCAACCGTCGTACCAAAGGACGTCGAAGTCATAGAGCTTTACCAACTCCAGGACCCGTTTATGCGTCCGCTTGATAAATGCTTCGTAGGCTTCCTTGCTCTCCAAGGCATCAACCGCATCAGGACGTTCGCACCAATTGTTGAGGCTGTGGTAAAGCCCAACGGCAAGTCCATGCTGACGCGCGGATGCAATGAGCTCAGCGCAAAGATCACGTCCACAAACTGAAGGCGCTGTAAAATCACTCAATTCGCTTCGGTAGAGCCGAAAGCCGTCGTGATGCATCGACGTCAGCACGATGTAACGCATGCCTGCTTTCTGCGCTAACTGGCAAAGCTCATCCGCATCAAACCGATCGGGAGAAAAATCCTTGGCGATCCGCTTGAGATTTTCTGAAGAAATCTTTTCCCGGTTCATGGCCCACTCACCACGTTCTAATTTGCTGTAAAGGCCGTAGTGGATGAACATCCCGAAGCGAAAACCAACAAAGTCGTTAACTGTAATCATAGTACAAAAGTAGCGTGAAAAATGTGAAAGGAGGTACGCGTGATCAAGGCGCCGGATCGAACGCTTCAGCCCCAATAAAGATATCTCTCTTCTCTATATGACCGTCGCAGAAGACATAGGCATGACTGCCAATATAGCCATTGTCCTCCATGCCTTGCTCTGGACTCCGATTGCGTTGATAATTTCCCGCGACTCCCCAAGGATGGGACGGGTAGGCAGAGTAATGGGCGTTGGGTGCACCATTTGCTTTTGTGACAATCATCACGGTTGCACCGGGCTTGGTGACTCTGGCACGCGGGATGCCTAGGACCTGCCCCGGCACGACCAGCCTCCGATTGAGCCCAAAGCGTGCTTTATAGCTACCGCTTGCCCCTTCAACGGTCTGCCCGGTAAGTACCGGGCAAAAAACCTCATCAATTTCGTATCCGTATGAATACAGTGGTACTCCGCTAGCCTGGCTATCCGCCTCATATCCTAGATAAGGGGAGACTTGGTGGAACCAGCGCTGAGTCGGACTGTTGCCCGAGCCCGGAAAGTGATTGTTGTTGTCGGCAGAGTAGAGGTTGACCGCCATGGCCAGTTGTCTCATCCGTGACATGGACTCCGTCACCTTGGATTGGTGGATGGCTCCCTGGATAGCGGGAAAGATCAAAACGCCCAAGGTTGCCAGAATGACAATGGCGACTAGCAGTTCTGTCAGGGTAAAACCGCGCGATTGCAGACATGATAGACGTTGAGGTCTATACATGCTCGAACTCCGTTGTTTGGATGATTTCTTCCAGGTTACGATCTAGCAGTATTTCCTCGACCGAAACCGGGCGCCCTTGCTGAAGGCAGCGTTGCATCGCTTCTAAGATAGCCACGACGTAAAGACCGTCTCCGAGATCCGGGCTGGTCCGAGTTTTACCGTCCAGCGAATCTGCA
>CAWUJC010000153.1:0-6238 GCA_963922355.1 uncultured bacterium
ACCATTGGAGAGGGGGAGGTCACGATCAATGTGCCGACCCGCGCGGCCCTGCTCCTCGGCGGCATGTCACTCTTGCTTGTTCGCCGCCGTCGATCATTTGGAAGGCAGCACAGTTAGAACCTTTTCATTGAGTGAGGTTGAAAAGGGGCAGGCTCGCCACGCGGGCTTGCTCCTTCTTTTTCTAGAGCCAAAGCCAACTCTTCTCTCCGGCCACGGCGACCTCTAGACACAGCTCAACGGACAGCGCGATTTCTCACGCTGCCCGCCGAGTGTAACCTCACTCAATCTAAACTCTTACTTGCGGCGACGGAGAGCCAGTAAGCCCAGCGCGCCCATCAGCATCGCGGCCGACGTCGGCTCAGGAATCGTGGCCGAGAAGTTATCGTACCCGAAGGCACCACCAGCACCACCTTGGCTGTAGCCTTGGAAGGCGGCGTTCAACTCAGTCTGGTTCCACAAGGTGGTCATGCCAGTGAGGACACCAGTAGAGTAGGTATCAATCACGGTACCTGCGCTCGTGCCATCAGGACCAAAGTCCGTCAGGGTAATCACAAAAGAGAATTCACCCATACCCGCTTCTTTAGTGACGACGTTCTGCATCTGATACCAGTTGCCAGTAACCAGGGAGAACTCATCGCTGTCCGGATTATTGATCGTCCCCGTCTCACGGTAGCGAAGATTCAGCACATTCGTTCCCAGCGTCGCGCCGGGCACGACGTCAGCCGCTAAGTATTGATCTGAATTAAGTGTTACCGTGCTACTGGTGGTGAAGCCAAAGCCCAGAGCATTAAAGCCATTGATCTCACCATCGCCATTAGTGCGGGCTTCAAAGTAGGTGGAAACCGTTTGGGTCGAGCCCACCGTGGAAAAATCAGAGGCCTCTAAGAGCACCGCCGTGTTGTTGTTACCGCCGCTTGCAATGCGCCCCGTGTTATCCACACCAGCGGTAGATACCCAACCTGGGAAAGGAGGATTGGTCGACCACTCACCGGCGCCAGTGGAGTTAAAGAAGCTATTGTAGTCAGCTTCGCTGGTGTTGAAGTCGTAGTTGAAGACCTGGGCCGAAAGGGTGCTGATAGAGGCACCAACAGCCAGGACGATGGCAAGAGAGGAGGTTACTTTCATGATGTCATTTGAGTTTAGGTTAAGGACTTCTTCGTGAAGTTGGCCCAGTATCTCGAACAAAGAGACTGGACTCAAAAGAAGCCGCGTATTAACGTAATACTTAAATCTTCTCCTCTCCGTCTGTTTTCCCCATGCCTCGCCCTTCTTCCTCTAAAGTTGGTCTGCGCGATATCGCCGAAGCCACCGGCATCTCCGTTAATTCCGTCTCGCTTGCGCTCCGCAACAGCCCGCGCATCGCTGCGGCTACGCGCAAGAAAGTGGCCGCTGCGGCCCGCAAGCTTGGCTATCAATCCGATCCCGAGATGAGCCGCTTGATGATCAAGCTAGCGGAACGCCGCCGGCAGCGAGGGATCAAAGCCGAGGTTGCCTATCTCCAAACCTCCCCGCGAAAATACAAAATGCATCGGGAGTTCATCGAAGCCTGCCGTAAGTTTCTCCAACAGGAGGGCTATGAGCTGGAACACTACTTCTGCGGCGATGGAGACTTTAGCCTTCGCGACTTCGAACGCGTGACGACAACCCGTGGTGTGACCGGGGTCATCGTCGCGCCACTTGGTCGAGACATCCACCAAATTGATCTCAACTGGGAGCACTATGCGGGAGTGGCCATTGGTCGTGGCCTCACCCAGCCCAACTTGCCCAAGGTGGATGCTGATCATTACCACGCCATGAATCTCTGCTACGAAAAACTGCGCGAGAAGGGTTACCGGCGAATCGGCGGCATCATCCCCTGTATCTACGATGGAATTCTCGGCAATGTGATGCGGGCAGCATATTTGTGCAATCAATCCTTTCTGCCTAAAAAAGACCGCGTTCCGATCTTTGACTACAACACACCTTACCGCCAGTTTAATACCGAGGAATGCGGTAAATGGATCCAGCGCTATCGACTCGATGCCGTCATTGGTTTGGAAGAAAACATCGTTGCTTTAAGAGATGCCGGCTTTGATCTGGGGTTAGTCTGTTGCCGCCTTCACTACTACTTGAACCGAGGTATCAGCGGCGTGAAACCCGATGGTGAAGGCGTGGGTGAGGCAACGGCTCACCTTTTGCTGAGTGCCCTCAATCACCACCGCTACGGCGAACCTCGCTACACCCATTTGAGCTTGGTCCCCGGCCACTGGGTGGACCGTGGCTCGATGTAGCGCTCACGTTTCTGCCAATTTTCGTATTACGTTCATACAAAAAAGGGCGGGCTTCTCCATCCGATTTCTTGGCATGGTGAGGGACTTCTCATGTCTAAGCCTTCATCTACTGATGCCTTCGCCGCCATTGGCGCTCGGCAAGCTAATCCGCAAGTTGCCCAACTCCAGGAACTGACACCCTCCACGGCTCCGCTCCCTACCATTCCCGTTGAGCCGCACCGTCCCGAGTTGGCGTTCACACCTCGTCCCCCGGTTCAATCGAGCGAAACCCTCGCTCCAATTTTGCAAAATCTTCGCGAAGCAGCCGACCGCTTTGCTGTCAATTTGGCGCCGCCTTCCCAAGACTACTGGCAGCGCCAGAAGCTCACCCAGTTCGACTGGCGGATCGCACGCACCGAAGATTGGCAGGATTTCCCAGCCGTTCTCGCCGGTGCAGGCCCCTGGGAACAAGTTACCATCCCGCATTACGGCGAACCGGTCGGCCCCGCCAGCACCTTCTATCGCACCCGTTTCGAACTCAGTGAAGAGGAGTTATCGGACCGCAGCCTTTTTCTTCACTTTCGCGGTGTCGACTACCAAGCCCACGTTTTTCTGAACGGCAATTTCCTCGGCTCGCACGAAGGCTTCTTTGCCCCCTTTGAGTTTAGCGCCAGCCACTGTGCCCGCGTTGGTGAGAATACGCTCACCGTCCGCGTTGATAATGATTTCACCTGCCTGGGTGAATCCCAACATCACGAGTCTCCCAGCATTGATGGCGATAAAATCTATGCCGCCACCAACCAAGGTTATGACGAGCCTCTCAGCGGTTGGCACCATTGCCCGCCCGGCATGGGAATTTACCAGGATGTTTGGATCGAGAGTCGCCCAACCTTGCACCTCGCCGACCTCTTCATCCGTCCCCTCTCTTCCTTGGATCGAGCAGAAGCTTGGATCGAAGTCAACCACAGCCAGGTGGATCCCACGCCGGTCCCCATCGAGCTATCCTTATCCATCTTTGGTCAAAACTTTGAACTCAGCTTGCTGGACGGCCATCCTTGTGGCGACGAACTCGTGGCCGGGCCGGGCAAAAACTACTACCGCTTCGAGTTCGACGTTCCCAATGCCCGGCTTTGGACGCCGGAGGAGCCTTGGCTCTACCAAGCGCAGGTGACCCTCCGGCACAAAAACGAAGTCTGCGACCAACGCGCCCGGCAATTCGGCATGCGCACCTTTGTCTTTGATGAAGCATCAACCCCCAAGGGTGAGCCGATCTTGAACGGCCAGCGCATTCGCCTGCGTGGCGCTAACACCATGGGCCACGAGCAGCAATGCGTCATGCGGGGCGACTTCGAACAATTGCGGGAAGACCTCCTGCTGGCCAAGGCGGCGAACCTCAACTTCCTCCGCTTTACCCAGCGCCCCGTGCAGGAAGAAATCTACGATCTCTGCGACCAACTTGGCCTCATGGCCCAAACCGACTTGCCCCTGTTCGCCCACCTGCGCCGCCATCAATTTGCCGAAGCCGTGCGCCAAGCCCAAGAGATGGAACGCCTCGTCCGCGCCCACCCGTGTAATATTTACGTTAGCTACATCAATGAGCCCTTCCCGGCGGAATGGAAACCAATGGCCCATCGCCGCCTTCACCGTGAAGAACTCGAGCGCTTCTTCCGCGCCGCATCTGAGGCCATTCATGTGGTTAACCCCGACCGGGCGATCAAACCCGTGGACGGCGATTATGATCCGCCCGCTCCCGGCTTGCCGGACAATCACTGCTACACCTACTGGTATCTCGGGCACGGCATCGACGCCGGCAAGCTCCATCGCGGTTTCTGGCAGGCGATCAAACCGGGCTGGCAATACGGCTGTGGCGAATTTGGCGCCGAGGGCCTCGACAGCCGAGAAGTGCTCGAAGAATTTTGCCCGACCGAGTGGCTGCCCGCCCCGGGCTCTGACGAGGCTGAGTGGTCCCCCTCGGTGATCTCCAAGGCCCAATTGGGGAAGTTCCACCTCATGTTCTTTGATCGCCCCCAGACCCTCGATGGCTGGATCTCAGCCAGCCGGACGCATCAAGCCCACGCCATGCGACGGATGACCGAAGCCTTCCGCC
Organism: uncultured bacterium; assembly: GCA_963922355.1. Lineage (GTDB taxonomy): Bacteria > Verrucomicrobiota > Verrucomicrobiia > Methylacidiphilales > UBA1321 > CAWUJC01. The sequence goes on from CAWUJC010000153.1 coordinate 4,357, forward strand.
GAGACAGCCGCAACGTGTCTTGTGCGATTCATCTCTTTATCGATGCCTGGCCCACGGGCTGGATGAAGACGATCGTGGATGTACAACGCCAGCCCAAACCGGCCTACTTCGCCTATCGCGAAGCACTGACCCCGCTGATGGCCAACATCCGGACGGATCGCGAACGCTTCACCTCGGGCGACGAGATGAGCTTTGAGTTCTGGCTCTGTCACGACCGTGGCCCCCGCCCCGAGAAGGCCACCTTGCGCTGGCAGTTGGAAGTCGCCGGCGCTGTTCTCCACGCGCAAGAAAGCTCCGCCGAAGTGCCGGACGTTTCCGCCACGTGCCAAGGAAAGTGGACGTTCCCGGCTCCCGAAGTTGATCAACGGACCCCGGCAACGCTGCGCCTTAGCCTGTGGGCCGGCGGCGAGCTGCTCCATGATACCTCGCTAGAACTAGAGCTGTTCCCGGTCGCAAAACCGATCACCACACCCGTGGAAGTGTTTGGGCAAAGCGAAGGCCCGGCCCGACGCTTGCTCCACGACCAGGGATTGCCGTTGGATGCCTCCGCCGACCTTCTCTTGATCGATGACCTCGCGGCCTATGAGAAGTCCGCCGACTCGATCGACCAACGTATCGCGGCAGGTGCGCGTGCCGTCTTTCTCGATCTACCGGTGGGCGAACACCGCCTTGCCGGGAAGAACGTCAAGATTGAGGCCGTGAGTATGCATCCACGCTTCTTCGTCTCGCGGCAGACCGGCCACCCTCTAATCGAAGCCTTTGAGCCCCATGATTTCAATTGGTGGTACGACCCTGATCTTGACCGCGCCGCTCCTCTCTTGGAGACGACGTGCTGGGCGGAAGATGCCCGACCTATCCTAATCACGTCTGCCTCTCACTGGGGAGAAGAGGTCCTCGAACCAGATTGGGCGGCCGCAGAGTGGTCACATGGCCAAGGCAGCATTGTGGTCTGCCAACTTAAGTTCGCAAATCGCACCCGGCACAATCCTCCGGCCCAGCTCTGGTTCCAGCGTTTGGCCAACCACAACTTAGCAAGTACTAAGCCGGCGGTGACAACTTCGTCTCCCACTCATTAAGCCCCGCAAAGCCATGGGCGGGAAGCAACACAAAGTGGTCGTCGGTTTCCACCATCCGTGCACGCAGCCAGCCATGATGGGTGCGGATTAACTCTTCGTACTCAGGAGAATGCACCAGGTTGTTCATTTCCTGCGGGTCCTCCTGCAAATCAAAGAACTGCCAGGGCGTACCGCCTTCAGCGCCGCCCTTCACGGTGTATTTGTAGCGCTCGGAGCGAAACGCCCGCCAATAGACATGGTGATAGCACATGGAACCGTGCTGCCGAAAGTCATGCACATACTCAAGCATGACGCCCGGACGCGCTAGCTCCTCGTTCGCGCCCTGGATGAGTGGCGACAAATCGGTGCCCGGCATATCTGACAGAGGTGCCACACCCGCCAATCCGGTTAAGGTCGGGACGATGTCTTCCATACAAGTCGGAGCCGTTAGCTCGACATCCTGACGATCTGTTCGGCGTGGATCGCGAAAGATCAACGGAATCCCAACCGACTCTTCGTACGGGTGATGTTTCAGCGCCGCCACTTGGCTATGCGCGCCCTGCATCTCGCCATGATCAGCAAAGAACATGATGATGGTATTGTCTTCTTGCCCCGTCTCCCGCAGCGTCTCGAGAACCCGCCCCACGTTCTGGTCCAGGTTCTCCACCATGGCGTAATATAGCTGCACGTGGCGGATGATGTCCTCCCGGTCTTTCTCGGTGTGCGGGTTCCCCTTGGGCGGAGGAAATTCATCTTGGTACAGGAAGTTCTCGGGCAGCTGGATTTCCGTATTCAGCCATTTCTGCTCCAACTCCTTCGGGGCTTCC
>CAWUJC010000154.1:0-6237 GCA_963922355.1 uncultured bacterium
TCAGCAAGCAACCGATGATGGTGGCGACCAAGGCAATGCTTCCCACCAGGCCGAATTTCCACCACGGAGCGAGCTCAGGAAGAAAGACGCGTTGGCAGATCGCCGCTACACCACCCGCTGCCATGCCAAAGGCCACTCCCCAACCATTCATCCGCCACCAGTAGAGGCGGAGGAGCCCAGGGACGAAGAGCCCGGTCGTCAAACTCATGATGATCCAATCCCAAATCTCGTTGATGCTGTCAAAGTGGATGCCCACGTAAAAACCCGCCGCTGCCAAGGTGATAGTGGCGATCCAAGAAACTGAGATCAGCTCACGGTTCCCAGCCTTCGGGCGAGCCCAACGCTGATAGATATCGCGAACGATAAAGGCCGTTGCCGAATTAAGCGTCGAATCAAAGGTCGACATCGTGGCCGCTAAAATCGTCACGAGCACAATTCCTCGAATCCCGACCGGCACGAGATCCAGAATCACCGCCGGGAGAATCCGCTCTGGATCGACGATGCCCTCATAACCGATCAGCGGCAGGCTCTGCATCCAATTGATACCCAGAGTCGATTCCAGTCCCGCGATGAGGTTGGGATCAAAGGTCTCTGGTTGCGTGATCAAGCGAGTCGTAACTTGGTGCCAGTCCGCCTTGGTTAACTCAGGGAAGTGGCCCCGAATCAACTCGGAGGTGGCGGCGACGCTGGACATGTCTGTAAAGGTCTTGTCCACCAGCATTAGCCCCAGGACCGCCAAGCCAATCATCATCGGCCAGCGAATCGCAATTAGCCAACTGATGAGCAGGTTTAGTTTGCCGCACTCCCGATCACTCTTGGCCGCAAAATACTTGGGGTCGGCACCACTTGAACTCCCGATGATAATACTGACAACTAGGTAGAAAAACGCTGCCATCCCCAAACTGCGGTAGATGTCATACTCCGATCCCTCCGGCATTTGCGCCGTCCAGGTGGGCGCCGACATGGTCCAGTTTGGATTGCCCGTCACCCTCTCAGCCAGGGCCGCAATTGAAGCCGCATCCGAAATGCTAAAGAAGGCAATGCAGCCCAACGCGAGCGCCGCGACGAAGACCAAAATGGCCTGCAACACATCGCTGATCACCACGCCATAGAAGCCCGACATCATGGTATAGATCACGGCAACGGCGAGGAGAACAGCCGCACAAGTATTGGGTTCGAAAGGAAAGAACATGGAGAGGAAAAGCCCTGTTCCTTTGGCGAGATAACCAATTAATCCGAGCACCGGCAAGATCGCCACCAGCGCGGTGATCAACCGCGCCGCATCGGCATCCAAACCTTTCCCAAAGCGAAACTGCATCCACTCCGCCGCGGTCATACAGTGGGAGCGCCGGTGCCACTTCGCCGTATAGCAAAGCAAAAAAATGAGCACGAGAACGGCACCACCACGGAATTCGATATAGAGACCGCGTGGCCCCAACAAGAAGAGAAACGAGGTGATGATCATCGTCCCCGTGACGTCAAACCAGGAAGCCATGCCGGAGGAACCCAGTAGATACCAAGGAAGCTTGCGCCCCCCGAGAAAGTAATCCTCCAGCCCACCGGACGCTTTGCGCGTCAGTACCACGCCCATCACTACCAGCACAAGCAGGTAAATGATGATGACCGCGTAGTCGATGGAGTTGAGGAACATAAAAACGAAAGTTAGCAGTAGACCTAGACGAACTTAATCAATCTTCGGCAAAGTGGGATCGGGTTTGATCCGCCCCTGCATCAATTGGCTAATCTTGCTGGTGAGTTTCAAATAGTAATCACTCGCGTGCGGCTCGTACGTCAGAAACTTGGACTCTCCTACTGGTGGCTTGCTGGTTACTTTGAAGATTTGGGTACCCTCGTCCATCTCGTCAAACATCGCGATATAGACACAGCTGGCACCGGCTGATTTTGCCGCTACCGCCTGGGACCAAAGAAACTTACCGTCTTCCCGTGGGATCTTGTCGTAAGTCTCCCCCTTGTGCCGGTAACGGTTGGCCCAACTAAAGCCAGGGAAGATGACGGGCATGTAGGTCAGCCCGTTCTTTTTACACCACTCGTAATCGGGCTTATACAACTCGTCCTCCATTTCGAGCGCTCGTTTTGAACCGCCAAAACGACCAACATACCAGGGCAAAACGATGTCAGCCTCTTTCAAGAGTTGATGGAACGCCGGGTCCTCTACCGTGTCGTTGCTTAACGAACGCCAATGGGTCGGAACACCCAGGAGGATCTTATTGCCGCCATACATCGGATCATGCTTCAAGAAATCAAACAGCTCCCGAACATCTTCAAGCGTATACTTCCGACCATCGTTAAAACCGACTCCCCAAATGGCGATCACCAGCTTTCCCCCATTCCGTAGATAAGAAGGGTCTTCATGGAATTTATAGGTCGCGGAGAGCTTCTTCCAATCCTCGATCACTCGCTTCATCTCACCAGCAGGCATGCCGCTGAGATCATACATAATGGAATAGGCTCTCTGCTCCTGATTGGCGGCCTTCTGGACATTTGTCAGCACGGTGTTGTTGGAAGGTAGGAGTAATTCCGATTGATCGTGAAAACCAACGACATCGACCGCGAACCGTTGAAGAAAAGCTCCATCAATGTCGTATTCCTTCATCCACCGAAAATGACGGGCCACGGTTTTCGGATGCACGGAACTAAAGACCTTGGCGGCTGATCCATCCGCCATGACAAAGGGCGTCTCGTACAATTCGTCTTCGTCAAACTCCGAGAGGTCTGGCCAATATTCAATGCCAACATGACCTGGTTCAAAACGCAGATAGGGGTTTTCGTAGTGCTTCCAAGGAGTTCCAGAACCATCGCCATGTGTGCGATACCACCCCTGGTAGCCCGTGAACACTTTGCCCTCAAGACCGTCTGCAGCCGGATAAGTCTTGGTCTCAGCAGCAAAGCTGAATGAGGAGAAAGATGAGAAGATAAGGAAGGCAACGAGAGAGATTTTCAATAGGGAATTCATCAGATCGAGTGAAGGAGTTCGTGCCGCGACTACCTAAAAACAGCAATCGCAACACCGCACATGATTAAACGTTTACTCATTTTGTTCAATCTTTTTTTCTCCCTGGTGGGGTAGGACGCCTTATTCATCTTGAGCCGGTGGGATAAAGGTTGCTTAGACGTTTACTCAAGAATACACTCTACCCACAATATGTCAGGTAAATCTGGACGCCGGATCGCTTCCATCAAAGAAATCGCCAAACTGGCAAACTGCTCCATTGCAACAGTTTCCAACGCCCTTAACAACAAAGGGCGAATCAGCGAGGAAGTCTCCAAGAAGATACATCGCATCTGCCGTAAGCACGGCTACACGCCTAACTCAGCCGGGCGCATGCTCCGCCGTAGCCAAAGCGAGACCATCGGGCTCCTGTACTATCCCTCTTGCGCGGCGCTTTTCCGTAATGCGTATTACGCCCAGATTATGGAGGCCATTGAAATGTCTCTCGAAGCCGCTTCCTACGATGTCCTCTTTTCGGGAAGCAAATTTCACGAATGGAAGCACACCCCTCCGCGCTTCGTACGTCAGAACAAAGTGGATGGAGTCATCCTGCTGGGCGATTTTCCGAAGAAAGCCGTCATGGCGGCTGAGACCTTTGGCTTGCCTCTCATTCTCATTGATAACCACCACCCTGGCACTCGGGTCGATAGCATTACCACCAACGGTTATCAGGCCATTAAAGACACCGTGCAGCACCTAGTTGAACAAGGCCACGAGCGCCTTGCCTTCCTGGCCTACGCTGGCGACGGCTATAATGCCAGTCAGCGACAGAAGGGATTCGAGGATGCCGTTCAGGACCATGGCCTCTCCGCCAAAGATAACCAAGCTTACCGGGACTTTGTCGACGACGAAGAAGCCCTCGCTTTGGTTCAACGTTTACTGGCCAGCCGTCGTCCGCCCACTGCGGTCATCGCCGTCAACGATACGCTTGCCGTGTACCTGCTAACGAAGTTGCAAAACCTTGGCCTTGAGGTGCCGAAGGACTTAGGGCTGGCTGGCTTCGACAACGATCCATTCAGCCGAACCACGCATCCCCCGATCACCACCGTGCGGGTCGACACCAAAGAACTCGGCCAGTCTGGCACGGAGATTTTGTTGAAACGGATCGCGGATCCCGATCGCGCCCAAGTGAATGTCCAAGTCGCGGCGGAACTGATCGCGCGCGAATCCACCACGGGCCTGGAAGTGCCTCAAGTACTGGAATCAGTTGTCTAGGTAAGCGGAGAGCTCTTCCTCTACGCCGTTCGCTTCCGGTTTTCCCATCGCGTTGCGCAACGGTTGTTTGGGTGCTTCCAGCGAATAGAGGATACGTTTACTTCCTTGCGCCTCAGGCATCTGTATGAGCTGCCAGTCCTTGCCATAAACTGTCCGAATGACGTCGTTCTGGCGGGTGACGATGGCACGCGCCACACGCTTTTCCGGATTTTCAGGAGGTTTGCGTAGGGAGATTCCCGCCAAATCTGGCGGCGTCGGAAGCCCCGCCAAATCAGTGAGAGTAGGAAACAAGTCGACTAATTCAACCGGCTCCTCTCGAACGGCGTCTTTAGCCATCAATCCAGGAGCCGAAATGATCAGCGGTGTATTGACGGCCTGATTGATCAGTGTTGCCTTCCCCCAAACACCGTGGTCACCCAAGCTATAGCCGTGGTCGCCAAAGACCACCACGATTGTGTCCTCTCTTAAGCCAGCTTGGTCCAAAGCTTCCAGCATTCTTCCTACTTGTGCATCAATGTAAGTCACGCACGCATAGTAGGCACGGATCATGGCTTCGCGGTCATCCTTGGACATCAGGGCTTCACGCTTCTTGCTTGCCGTTCCAATGAAGCCAGGAGGTAAGGTATCCCCGCCTTTCGCGGTCGGCTTGTAACGCTCTACCGCTGGATCATGGAGATCATAATATTTCTCGGGAGCCGTAAAGGCTGCATGCGGTTTCACCAAACCAACCGCCAGGAAGAATGGCTGCTCTGAGGTCCCCTTCTCTTCTAGCCAGTTGACTACTTGCTTTGCCACAGCGCCATCGGGAAGCCCATCTTCCGTTCCCTCGGTGATCTCCCACTTTAAATCCCAGTGCTTATGGCCCGCATCGATGACTTGTGACTCTTTGACCTTGGCCCGTTTGTACTTATCGACCTGGAGCAACTCACTCCACTCATCTTCAAAGCTGTTATCATGCTTATTGTAGACCTTCCCGATCCGCAGCGTGTGATAGCCATGCTCCTTGAACCACGAGGCAATCGTCACGGGCTTCTTGCCACCGCTTCGCATCGAATCCTTATTCTCCAATACCCCCGTGGTGGTGGGAAGCAATCCAGTCATGAAAGAGACACGGCTCGGCCCACAGACCGGAAATTGCGCATAGGCTCGATCAAAGCGAACACCTTGCTTGGACAAAGCATCCATGTTGGGGCTCACTGCCAGATCATCACCGTAACAACCCAGTCGTGTACTCAGGTCATCCGAGACAATGAACAACACATTCTTCTTCTTTTCTTTACCCACATCTGCCTGAGCAAAACAAGGGAACGACGTGATCAAAATGAGAGGAACGAGAAAAGTGAGGACTGATTTCATAACGAAAGTAAGTGAATTTGAATGAGTCAGATTTACACACAAGCAGCCTGCTCTGTGCTTAACATACGACAATATGATTAAACGTTTATCTTAGCAAGCGCAATTCGCTCAAACTGCTACGGATGGTGCTACGGGGAGCACCGGATTTCCTGACATCTTATGGAACCTCCTGACATCTCACGACACGTCATGGTTCAAAAGACATGCTCCGCACTAGCGCGAGACAAGGTCGCTTGTTCTGCGATAACTAGAAAAAGAGGCAAGAAAACTTGGAAGGGCCACAGCCCTTTCACGGCCACGCGGCGACTACCAAGCGTCCGGCGCTTCCCATTTGGCGAACCATTCTTCGAAGGGAGTTAACCGAGATGGCATCGAGCTCCTTGAGACCATGCCGAGATCCAGCGCTGGCGGCATTGCTTCATCCGTGGCGACAAACCGCATATCCATGGACCAGCGCATGACGTCGCTGTTATTGGGCATCGCGCAATGAGGCGTCAGCTGAGGGAAGCAAAGAGCGTCACCGGCTTCCATGGCGACTGGGAGGCGCGGTAGCTTCTCTGATTCTTCACGTCGAATGCCAATGTAGCCATGATCATCAAATTTATAGTCTTGATACAACTTCGCTTCTTGGAAATCAGGAGACACCGCCAAACAAC
>CAWUJC010000155.1:0-6215 GCA_963922355.1 uncultured bacterium
CCTTGGCTTGGATCGCCGGACAACCGGGGGCTTGGCCCGATAAAGGCCATCACTATGCCAGCGGGGAAGACCTGAAGAAGCAAGTTGTGCTCATCAATGATGCTCGCGTCCCAGAGACTTACACCGGTGTCTGGAGCGTGATGGTGGACGGGAAGAAAGTGGCTGAAGGCAAACTCGAAGGGGAGCTGGCGGTGAGTGAAATCGCCAAGCTTCCCATCACGGCCTCAATGCCGGAGGTCGGAGACAAGACCGAAGGCGAGATCGTACTCCAAGCCAAAGTCGGGGCGCGTGACTTTGAAGACCGCTTCCCTTTCCGCGTTTACCCGAATGAGTCAACGGCAAAGAAGACCGCCCATGCCGCCCAGAACGTGGTGCTCTACGATCCTCTCGGCAAGACGGGGCCTTATCTAAAGAAGCTAGGTATTCCTTTTTCAACCATGACGGGTGACTGGGCGTCTCTTCAACCCCAGCAGTTGCTGGTGATTGGAGAAGGCGCGTTGACCAAGAAGGACGCCTGGCTCGAAGCTTGGGCGAATTTTGCGGAGAAAGGTGGGCGTGTTTTGTTGCTAGCTCAACCTCCGGACTGGTGGAAGGACAAGACCGCGTTTCGCGTTTCGGAGTATGTCTCGCGGCGTTTTTGGCCGACGGCTGGGTCTGCGCATCATCCCCTGGTCGCGGGGTTGGATGGCGAAGATTTCCGCGATTGGCGCGGCTCCGGGCTAAATGCGCCAGAGACCAAGCACTTGGAGTTGGACAAGGCCTTACGCTCAACACCAGTTTATGGCTGGCACTGGGGGAACCGGGGTAGCGTCTCGGGTGGCGCTTTGGAAAAGCCACATTGGGCGGGATGGACCCCGCTCCTGGAAGGCGAGTTTGACCTCGGCTATACGCCGCTCATGGAGCTGGATTTAGGGAAGGGCAAGATGGTGTTATGTTCGCTGGATCTCGCCCAACGGACTGAGCGCGATCCCGTGGCCGATGCGATGATGTACCGCCTGGCGGCTTATTTGGATGCGCCGGTCTCCCAACCCAAGCCAAGCCGGGCGGTTGCGTTTACCGGGACAGAAGAGGAAGCCAAATGGCTCCAGCGGATGGGGCTGGAGATCAAGCCAGGGCAGGAGCGCCAAGCAGGTGATCTCTGGATTGTCGGTCGCGCAACTGGCACAGCCTACGATAAGCTTCAGGCCCACGCAGATCAGGGCGGCAAGGTGTTGGTGCTGGAGGCGGCTGCGGCTTCTTTGCCCGCGGGTGTTTCGCTCAAGCGGAAGGCCTATGGGGCCAAGCCGGACGTGCCGGAGTGGGACGTGACGGAAGGCGTCTCCTTGGGTGACTTGCGCACCCGCTTTGATTTGAAGTTGAATCTACTCGAAGGCGATAGCATCGAGCTGGGGTCGTCTGGGCTGCTTGGACGCGTTGCAGGGCAAGAAGGCGGCGAGATTGTCTACCTGCAGATGCACCCCCTCGGGTTGGTGGACGACAAGGCCCCCTTCTTGCGTTTTACCAACTGGCGCAGCAATCGCCTCGTGGCGCAATTGGCCGCCAACCTTGGTGCCTCGAATTCCCATAACTTCGGCGTCTTTGAGAGGCCGACCGATCTTTACGATCCCATCCCTTTGGCAGGCCCATGGAAGGTGAAGGACGAATATCTTTTGGAGGCGGCTCCTGATTTGCAGAATACCAATACTGACCGCGGTCGAGAGAGTGCTACGTCCGGATGGCAGCAGCCTGACTTTGACGATGCCGATTGGCAGGTCGCGCAAATGCCGGGCCACGTCGAAGACCTGAAGGAAGAGTATGCCGATAAGGATGGCGCTTTCTGGTTCCGTAAGACGGTCAACATCCCCAAGCAATGGGCCGGACAAGACTTGGTTCTTTCTCTGGATCGGCTCGACGACTTTGACGTGACTTACTGGAACGGGACCAAGGTCGGTGGCATCAGTGAGAAGAATCCCGAAGCTTGGTCAGTCGAACGGGTCTACCGCGTCCCGGGGTGGGCAGTCAAAGAAGGTGAGAACGTGATCGCGATTCGCCTCTTCGATCGCTTTGGCGGCGGTGGCATGATGGCGCACAATCCGAAGCGGCTCAACCTTACCCTGGCCTCGCCGCCGGAGCTGCCGAGCGCCTATGTACCGGGTTTTCGCATGGATCGGGAAAACGGGGATAGTCCGTTCCGCTATTTCCGCTGGTAGAGTTTAGCCGGTTTTGCGCAGGCTGGTGTGCAGTTGAGCGCCCTCGGCTTGGAGGATGCTGATTAGCTCATGGACCGGTGGAACAGGTCCATGAGGCGTGCACAGTTGGGCCAGCGCTAGGACGGCACGTAGCTTGTTTTCGCCATCACAAATGGGGATGGCATAGCGAAAGACGCCATGGGGGTTGATGCTGGCATCGAGCCCGATCTTCTGGGCTTGGGCCTGCTTGACGAGGCGTTGCTGCTCCCGCGCGGTGATGTTGGCTTGGACGCCTGCGCGCCAGACCCAGCGCTTTCGTTTGGGCATTGTGGTGCTGCCAAAAGCAAAGAACACTTGAGCGGTCGCGTCCAATTCAACCAAATCACGCTGATCGCCGACGCGAGCCCGGATGTGGGTGACGGCATTCGGAGGCTCGCCTTGCTCGATCATGGTAAGGCCGGGTTTGGCGGTCTGGGCGGTCGATTCGACCAGGTAAAGCTCGGCCGTTTGTGCGGTCTGCTTGGCCAAGGCGCGCAAGTGCTGGGGCGCGAGCTGGCGGAGTAAGCTAACGGTCGATTCCTTCGCGGTGAGCTCGTAGACCGCGCGATAGCGGCGGGTGACGCGGTCGCGGAGGATAAGTCCTTCCTTCTCCAACACATCAAGGAGACGGGAGAGCGATGACTTGGGCCAGCCGGTGGTGCCAGCCATCTTTTCCAGGGAAAGGCTGCCCTCTTGGTTGAGGAGCTTAAGCAGCGCCAGCCCTCGGCTGAGAGCCGGGGCGGTGCTGTTCTCGGAGGGAGGGTTGGTTGGCTTTCTCGGCTTGACGGCGCGAAGTTTCATATATAATATCTGTTCCATATATAGAACATTAGGCCTTGCCTGCAACTCTTTTCTTTTATGCGCGTCATCTACATTGATATCGACAGCCTGCGACCGGATCATCTCGGATGCTACGGCTACCACCGTAACACCAGCCCCACAATTGATCGTCTCGCCGAAGAAGGCGTTCTCTTTGAGCAGACCTACACCCCGGATGCGCCTTGTTTGCCTTCTCGTACCGCGCTTTACTCGGGGCGCTTTGGGATCCAGACCGGGGTGGTTGGCCACGGCGGCACAGCTGGTCAACCCAAGGTGGAAGGGCCGGGACGTAATTTCCGCGATCACTTTGACAACGGCTTAGCAGGTGAATTACAGCGGCTGGGTTTTCATACCACGATGATCAGCCCGTTTGGCCAGCGCCATGCCGCCTGGCACATCTATGGTGGATTCAATGAGGTGCACAACACGGGTAGAGGCGGGATGGAGTCGGCGGAAGAAGTTCAGCCCGTGGCAGAGAAATGGCTGACCGAGCATCTTGAGCAGGACAACTGGTACCTCCATCTCAATTATTGGGACCCGCATACGCCCTATCGCGTGCCGGCGGATTATGGCGACCCGTTTGCTAATGAACCATTACCGGCTTGGTTGGACGACGACGAGGTCATTGCTCGCCACGCGGCCATGGCGGGGCCGCATTCCGCCATGGATATCGCGATGTACAGTGGCAACGAGTACGAGCGCTTTCCGCGTCAGCCTGGTGAAGTGAAGGACCGGGCCAGTATGCGGCGCCTGATTGATGGCTACGACACCGCGATCAAGTATGTCGATGACCAGTTAGCCAAGCTCATCGCGATGTTGAAGGAGGCGGGCATCTACGAGGATACGGCCATCATCGTTTCGGCGGACCATGGTGAAAACATGGGAGAATTGGGCATCTACGCTGAACATGGAACGGCTGATGTGGGGACTTGCCGCATCCCGCTGATTGTGAAATGGCCGGGTGGGGCGGAAGGCGTTCGCAACACGAAGATGCATTATAACCTGGATCTTGTGCCGACGCTGATGGACTTGCTTGGCGGACAGAAGCAGCCGATCTGGGACGGCCAATCCTGCGCTCCCGCGATCACCGAGGGAAAGAACGTTGGTCGCGACGAAGTGACGATCAGCCAATGCGCGCACGTGTGTCAGCGCTCGATCCGTTGGGACAATTGGATCTATCTTCGCACTTATCACGACGGCTTCCATCTCTTCCCGCAAGAGATGCTCTTCGACTTGGAGCAGGACCCCCACGAGCAAAATAATCTGGCCGCGTCGAAGCCGGAACTCAGTCGCGAAGGTGCTTGGCGGTTGGCCCGTTGGCACGACGAGCAGATGCAAAAAATGGCCGTTCAGCATCAGGATGTGACGGACCCGCTCTGGCGCGTAATGCAGGAGGGCGGACCCTTCCATGCCCGGCTTTCCGACGGACGGGTGCCAGGTTCGCCGGCTGATGGCGTCGAAGGCTTCGACGCTTACCTCAAGCGCCTGGAGGAGACCGGTCGGGCGGAAGGCGCCGCCGCGCTGCGGGAACGCTACGCCGCAGCCATCGACAGGTGGAGTTGAAGCTAGCTTCTAGCGCGTTTGCTTACGCAGGAAGCTGGCTTTGGCTTGCAGGAAGAGGGGATTGCCGGGCTGAAGGGCGAGTGCTTGTTCGATCGCTTCCAAGGCGGCGGCGAGATCGCCGCGTTTGTCTTGGACCAGTGAGAGGTTGAACCACGCGCGGGCGTTATTAGGTTGAGCGGCGACACATCTTTCCAGCGCTTGGGCGGCGCCGACGAAGTCATTCTTTTCGGCCAGAAGCAGGCCCAGACTGTAAAGAAGCTCAGGACTTTGGGGGTGCCGCTCTAAGCCTTGCTGGAGCAAGGCCTGGGAGGCTTGGGTATCACCCGCTTGGCTGAGGAGGATGGCGCCATCGTTGGTCACGGCCGCGCTGGAGGGATCGAGTCCGGTGGCGACCTTGACCCACTTGAGGATGGCTTTGCGTTCAGAGTCGGGGCCGCGCTGGAGTCGACGTTGAGCGAGGCGCAGGGCACCTGCCGGACGGTCGGCATTCATGAGGAGGTAAGCGTCGAGTTCTTCTTTGACCTTTTCGCCGACGAGAGACGGGGGGAGTGACATGGCGGCATCAAGTCGAACGAGGCGGACGGGGTCTTCCAGCATGGGCTGGAGCAGGCGAGCCCGGGCCGCATCGGGGATGTCAGCCAAGGCCCGAACGGCGGCGTCGCGTACGAGGGCTTGCTCGTGCTTGAGCTGCGCTTCCAAAAAGCGTCGTACTTGCGGGAGCATGGCCCAAGGCCGAAGCATGGCGACGAGGGCCGAGCGCCAGCCGACGACTTCCTCCGTCTCGGCTAACTCTAATAAGGGCGCGGGTGATTCGAGTTCGCCTTGGTGATAGCGGTGGACAACCAGAGCACGTTCCCGGTTGCGACCCCCCAGCTTATCGCCATACCATTTTTCGGCCCACTCAATCGCCCAGTCGACGGATTGATCCGAGTGGCAGCGATTACAAGTATTGGTTGTGCCAATGGCTTTGCTGAGCACGGGATCGGGCGAGCTGAAGATGTGGTCGCGGCGCGGGTCGCGGACCATAAAGTTGTTCGACGGCATATGGCATTCGATGCAGCGGTTGCCACTGCTGCCCATCGGGTGGTGACTGTGCTCGACTGGATTGATGACCGTGGCGCCGCGATCACCCGTGCTGTGACAGGTCAGGCAAAGGGCGTTGTTGTCAACTGGGAGAGAGAGCTCAGCGGTATGGGCGTTGTGGCAGTCCAGGCAAGTGATGCCCGCGTGGCCGCCCATTCGGTTCATCAGCATGGAGCCGTAGACGAAGTCCTCGTCGGCTACTTGGCCATCGGCGTGATAGACGGCTGGCGTGTCGGGCAGGGCAAGGCGGAAGTGGTCATTGTAGTCATCGCCCGGGCGGAAGGCGTTGGGCGTGAGTTCTTCCCGCCGGGAGTGGCAGGTGGCGCAGCTTGATTGCACTTGCCCGGGGCTGAGGGTGGTCATTTTACCGGAGCCGCCTGCCTGCACGTCGGCGATGTGCTGGGCGAGACCGGTGTGGCATTGGGCGCATTCGATGCCCTGGGCCGCCCAGGTACTGGCGTAGGACATGTCCTCAGGTTGGAGATTCTTGTGGAACTCCGTCATGTGGCAATAGGCACAATTGGCGTTCCAGTTCATGCCTTG
>CAWUJC010000156.1:0-6186 GCA_963922355.1 uncultured bacterium
TACTGTCTGAATTAAGCTTCTACCAAAACTCCGATGGCGGATTTGGCCACGCACTCGAAGCGGATGTGCGGCTGGAGGACTCGTCGGTGATTGCCACGACCATGGCGCTGCAAGTGTTACGGGAAGTGAAGGCGGAGGCCTCCCATCCTCTGGTGCGGGGAGCGATTGGCTACTTGCTCGAGACCCTCGACCGCGATGCCTGGGCCTGGAAGAATGTCCCGGATCACGTAAACGATGCTCCGCACGCGCCGTGGTGGAATCCGGAAGAACAGCCCACCGGCTTTATGGCGAACCCGGGCTACGAGAATGTCAGCCATTTTTATACCTATCAGGAGCTCGTGCCGACCGATGTGCTGAAACCTTTGACGCAAGCGGCGTTGGAACACTTGCGTCAGAACAGCGAGGAGCACTCCATGCACGATGTCTATTGTGCCGACTGGTTGCGCGGCATCACCACCTTCCCCGCAGCGATTCGGGAGGAAATTCTCGAACGACTGACACCCGCTGTACTTCGCGTGGTGGAGACTGATCCCGCGAAATGGAGCGGATACACGGCACGTCCTCTAGATGTAGTCGATTCTCCGGCCTCTCCGTATTACGAGAAGTTGAGGGACGCGGTGGAGGTGAACCTGAATTACCTGATCGAGGGCCAGCAAGAGGATGGCACTTGGCCAGTCTATTGGTCGTGGGGGGAAGAGGCAGACGAAACTGCCTGGCAAACTTCCCGGCGGGACTGGCAGGGCTACATCATCGTCAAAAACCTCAAGTGTTTAGCCTCGTTCCAGCGTTTGCCGGGACGCGACTTAGCTTGATGTTGAGGACTCGCCTTACTCCGAGCGCCCGAGGGGCTCGTCGAGCGGGGGCTGCCCGGTCTTTTCCACGTTGCCGGCGTATTCGCTCATCCGGAGGAAGGAGAGCAGGGCGGAGCGGGTTTCCACTTGGTCCGGGCTGGTGGCCTCGATCGGGATGTGGAACTTGCCATCCGGAAGGACCCAGTGGTAGCTGAAGGTGCCGTCCGGGCGAAGCTGGATTTCCTGCCCATCAATGCGCACTTGGGCGTTCGGGTCGGTGCCGCCGTAGATGATTAACTCGGCGTTGACGTGCATGTAGAAGTTGCGCTCGCGACCGCCAAACGGGCTGGAGAGGCTGGTGACGGATTCGCTGGAGCGGCCCCAGCTGGTCACGCTTTCGCTGCCGGTAATTTCGCCGGAGCTGGCACCGCGGGCCCCGAGCCACTCGCCGGAGCTGACGTTCTCTTCCAAGCGCTTGCGGAGGCTCTCGGTGATTTCCTCCGAACCACGCCAGAGCTGCTTGCCGAAGTCGCCCGCCAGATAGCCGAGCAATTCTTCCTGCTCTTCCTTGCCGAGCTTGCGGGTGCCTTGCTTGAAGGGGAAGTCGAAGCCTTCGTCCTGGAGGCGGGCCAGGGCGTCGCCCAACTCTTCGCCGTCCTTCATGTGGGAGCGAATCATGTCGACCAACTCCTTGAAGGAGAAGTTGAAGGGGATGGTAACGAACTGGGTGTCGGTCCGCCAATGCAGCCCATCGCGCGGGGTTTTGACGGCGCTGGAGCTGGAGATGGCCACGAAGTCGCCGTCGTGATTGTAGTAGCCGAGCTGGGCGGAGTAATCGGCGTCGGCTTGGCTGACGTGGACGTACCAGTTGCGAGAATGTTCGTTGATTTGGACCTGCTGCACGCGGTTGCCGCCAGCATCATAGACTTCGAGGAAGACCTTGCTGTCGTGCGCGGCGCGGGCGGCATCCATGAACTGGTGCCAGGAGAGGTCCCAGTATGCGAAGAGCCAATAAGGATCGCGGGCGGTGAGGAAAAGGCGCTTGGTGCCGTAGGTCTCGGGCAGCTCGCCGAGGTATTCGTAGGCTGGCGGCTGGGGCTCGGAGTTGGCCGGGGCCGGCGGCTCAAGGACAAACTTACGGTCCGCGACATCAACCGGCGCGGGTTCAAAGGTCAAATCCGGGTCATGCTTGGCCGGGGTGATTTTTTCCACGGCGGCTTTGGCGTCGGCCGGGCGAGTCGGCTTGCGGGTCAGGCCCGCTTGCTTGGCAGGAAGCTTAATTTTGGAGTCCATGGTCCATCCCTCAGGTTGAGTGTGTTCTGTCGTCAGCGCTTCTTCTGCAGCCTCATCTGACAAAGAAGCGGAAAAGTGCTTGTCGTCCCCCGGAGCAACTCCCGCGCCAAAAACAACCCAAGCGCGCGATGATTACCCCATGACAACCATCCGGAAGTTCTTTTCCCCTAATCCGGGCCGTTTGGCCAGAAGTTTTGTGAAGATTTTGCGGCGAGGGCAATTTTTCCTGTTCAGGTTGGCCAGGTGGTTCAAGTTTAGGAGCCATGTTCCACCACCAGCATGATGATGATGTGCCCACGATTCCGACCGCCGTGCGACCGAACATCCTCCTCATTTTGGTAGATGATCTGGGTTGGCGCGATCTAGGGTGTTATGGCAGTTCGTTTTACGAAACGCCGAACATCGACCGCCTGGCCAGCCAAGGCATGCGTTTCACCAACGCCTACGCCGCGGCACCGGTTTGCTCGCCGACGCGGGCCAGCATCATGTCCGGCCAATACCCGGCTCGGCTAGGGCTGACAAGTTACATCAGCCACAAGAATCTCCACGAGCGCGGACGGCTCTTCAGCGCGCCCTACGTGCCGTATCTTTCGCGGGATCAAACCTCGGTGGCGACGGCCTTGCTGGAAGAAGGCTACCGTACGATTCACCTCGGTAAGTGGCACCTGGGTGGGCCGACCCATCTGCAGGAGGAGCACGGCTTTGAGGTCAATCTTGGGGGCTGTGATTGGGGAAGGCCCAAAGGCGGGCATTTCTCGCCCTACGGCATGCCTTATCTGGACGACGGTCCGGAGGGCGAGTACCTCACCGATCGGTTAACGGATGAGGCGCTCAACTTTTTTCAGGATGGAGACCAACGCCCGTGGTTCATCAACCTCGCCTATTATGCGGTGCACACGCCGATCGAAGCGCCGGCCGAACTCATCGCCAAGTACGAAGCTAAGGCCCGGGATTTTGGGTTGGACCAAGCGCCCGTCTTTGTCGAAGGCGAGCCCTTCCCCTGCGAGCACCTGAAACACGAGCGCATTCGCCGCCGGGTTTTGCAATCCGATCCGGTTTACGCGGCCATGATCGAGCAGCTGGACCACAACATTGGTCGCTTGCTTCAGGCTTTGGAAGACGCGGCGATGGACGAAAACACGTTGGTGGTTTTGGCCTCCGACAACGGGGGGCTGAGTAGTGCCGAAGGCTCGCCCACCTGTAACGCTCCCTTGGCCGAAGGCAAAGGCTGGATGTACGAGGGCGGTCTCCGCACGCCGTTAATCATGCGTTTCCCGGGAGTGATCGATGAGGACTCCCGCTGCGACGTGCCGGTTTCGTCGCCTGATTTTTACCCCACATTTTTGGACATCGCGCGCGCGGAGGCCCGGCCCGACCAGCATCAGGACGGCGAAAGCCTGTTGCCTCTCTTGGAAGAAACCGGCGAACTCGAGCGCGAGGACCTCTATTGGCACTTTCCCCACTATGGCAATCAGGGCGGCACGCCAGGGACGTCCATCCGGCATAAGCAGTGGAAGCTGATCGAGTTTTACGAAGACGAGCGACTGGAGCTTTACAACCTCGACGTTGATCCGGGCGAAACGCAGAATCTGGTAGCAGAAGAGCCAGAACGGACTCGCCGCTTACACGAACGACTTATCGCGTGGCGGGAAGAGATGAACGCGCAGGTGCCGGAGCCGAATCCCGAGTGGGAAGCGTAAGATGTGGAATCGTCATTTTCGTTTGGTCATTCCCGAACCACCAGAAGGTCGTTCCGGGCTCGCCACGATTGAAGCCAAATCGGCGCAATGGTGGATCATCACCATGATGCTGGCGCCGATCATGATGTTGCCGTTGGTCTTGTGCCTTCCTCTGCTCGTGACCTTGGTCAGTGCCTGGAACAAACCCCAGCACAGCTATGGGTGGCGTTGTGCGGTCTTTCTTACCGTTGGGGGCATTCTTTTTGCGCTGACTGAAACCATGGTGCAGGAGGAGCAAACGATGACCGGTTGGTTGCTCGCGAGTTATGTCCTCAGCTTGTTCATCACCTTGCCCTTAGCGGCGGCGTCCACCTGGGAGACGTGGCGAAGAAAGCGCAAGGCTTAAGCCTGCCCGCTCTGAGAACTGCTGCCTTCCTGCGGATAAGGCAGCTTGTTTTCTATTTTGCTCCGCGCCTCCTCGTCCAAGTCGGGGAAGGGGAGGCGGCTTTCTTCCCGCCACTTGGCCACGGCAGCCGAGGCGGCTTGAGCCTTCTCTTCGTCCGGGCTGGTGGCTCGGGCCAAATAGGTGGTGGAGGAAGGTAGGGCCAGGCTGGTGCCAGAAGCGTCAACGATTTCTAGCACGCGGATCAGCAGGTCTTCCTGCACGGCGAGGAAGTCGGGCCATTCATCGGTATTGACGTAGGCGAAGAGTTCCACTTCCAAGGCATCATCACTGGCGCGCCAGAGTCGGGCACGGGCGGGTTTATCTTCCAGCCGGGGGTGGCCAACGATCAGCTCGCGCAGCTTGGCGAGGACGTAACGGAGCTGGTCTGGCGGAGTGTCGAGGCGCAGCCGGATGAAGTGCCGGAAGAGCATCTTGTCGCGCTTGGTGTAATTGACTAATTCCATCTTGGAGAAGTTCGCGTTCGGGATGGTGTGAACGGTGCGGTCGATCCCCCGGATGCGGGTCGAGCGCAGGCCGATTTCTTCCACCGTGCCGCGTTCGGTGCCGAAGATGCAGAAATCGCCCGTGCTGACGGGGCGGTCGGCGTAGAGGTTCAAGCTCCCGATGAAGTTCTCCAAGGTGCTTTGGGCGGCCAGGGCGATTGCCAAGGTGCCCACGCCGGCCCCGGCAATTAAGCCATAAAGTGGGATGCCCAAGAAGGTTCCCATCTGAAAGATGATCACAATCACGAAGACCAGTCCCGAGACTCGGAAGCCGAGGCGGATGAGATGGGCGTCCGTGCTGTTGGACTTAATCCGTGGCGACATGATGACGAGTTCGCCGATGAGATTGGCGACGAGCCATGTGCCCCAGGCCAGCGCGATAAAGAACGCGACAGTCGGTAAGGTGTAGGCGACAAACTGGCCCGCGTCGCCCCGCGCGATAATTTGATGCCGCAGGAAGTAGTAGAGGGCGGGCAGCATCGCCAAGATGGATGCCGGGGTGGAAAGCCGCCGGAAAAAGCGCCAGCCGGGGTTCGTCCGATTCGGGTGCCAGGCCCAGGTGAAGACGCCCGCCAGGATGAGGAAGAACAAGCCGTAGAGCGCGAACATGGCCAGCCACTTCCAGACCGCTTGGCCAAAAAGCGCGTATTTCAGCCAGTCCGGCAGATTAAGCAAGACTTGAGGCGGGAACATCCAGCCTCCGACGACTTGGAAGACTTCGCGCGGGGCATGCTGGAACTTGTTCTCCCGGTTATAGGGGAGGAAGCGGGTTAGCTCGTAGAAGTCTTCGGTCTTGAGGACGGTGCGGTCGGAGAAGAGCCATTTGCCCGCTTGAGGGCCGTCCTTCATCAGCTCGATGACGATGTCCGTGTTCGGGATGGTCCAAGACGTAATGGGCTTTTCGGATTTTTCGATGACGGACTTGTCTGGGATAAATTCGAACGGCGGTAGTTCAATCCGGCAGAGGACATCCCAGAGCATGAAGGTGTTTTCCTTCACCAAGTAGCCTTGCTCAGCAGGCGGGATTTTTCTGGTATCAAGTGCTTGGGAGAGCCGCTGAATCTCAAAGTTGACGAGCCGCTGGGTGCTAAAGCTGGGGCTCGTCTCATAGGAATTGTAGGCACTGGTGAACTCCTCACCGCGGGTCAAAAAGCTCAGCAGGGTGGAGCGGGGGCTGCTGAGATCGAGCGGTTCGAGAGGGTTGCCGCCCGCGGGTTGAATCTCAATGCCTTGGGTGCGGAAGGAAATCTGGATCGAAACGAACAGGATAAAGACGACCAAGCCCAGGGCCACATATTCCCAGATACGCCAAAGGCGGGAGCTCCATACTTTTGCCTTACCCATGTACGGAGCAGGTTAGGGGAGAGAACCTTTTGGGGCAACGGCAAAGGTAGGGGGTTGATCTGGTACGACTTATGCAGCTAGAAGCTATCTCAAAATTAACAAATGGCCGCGCCAGGAGGATTTTCGACTTT
>CAWUJC010000157.1:0-6183 GCA_963922355.1 uncultured bacterium
TGCTGCAACGCGCCGGGCACACTGAGGCGGCGGTCGATCTGGCTCGCCTCGCCGGGCTCGATGCCTCCGCCGTGATTTGCGAAATCTTGAAAGAAGATGGCTCCATGGCGCGGCTGCCGGACTTGCTCAAATTCAAGCGCAAACATGGGCTGAAGATTTGCACCATCCAGGATTTGATTGAGCATCGTCGCCAGCGCGAGAAGCTGGTCGAGCTTTGCGAAACGGTGGAGTTGCCGACCGATTTCGGTTCGTTTGAGCTGCGAGTGTATCGCGCCTCGCTGGACGGACATCACCACTTTGCGCTGGTGCGCGGGGAGGTGGATCAGGCGGTTAACCCGCGCCCGCCGCTCGTCCGTGTACACAGTGAGAATTTGATCGCGGATGTCTTCAGCGCGCGCGCACCGGCTGGAGCCCACGCTTTGCACGATGCCATGGCGGCGATTGCGCATGAGGGGCGAGGCGTCATTGTCTATATGCGCACGCATGGCAGCGAGGGTGAGGTCGCGGCGCAACTGCACGCCATTCAGAAAAAACTGGGGCAAGAAAAGACGAAGCCCGCCGCGAAGAAAGCACCGATCCGGCGCAAGGTGCTGGCTCGCGATTTGCGCGAAGTTGGTCTTGGGGCGCAGATCCTTGCCGACCTTGGCGTGAGTCGTCTACGCCTGCTGACCAACGCGCCGAAACGGGTGGTTGGCCTCGGCGGCTACGGGCTGGAGATTGTCGACCAAGTGCCGCTGGTGGCCAAGAAGACCAAGTCGAAACGATCCAAGTAACCAAGTCACGTCATGCCGAAGAAAAAGACTGCCGCTGAAAAACTGAAGCAGGAACACCCGGACCTCTGGTTGCTGGTCCGTCCTGGCGCCGAGCCGACCGCTCTCCAGCATGGCGACTTGATCTATAACCAGGAAGCCGAGGGCAAGCTCTCGATCCTGGCGTGGAAGGATAAGGACGCGGCAGGTGATTTCTGGTCAGCCAACCAAGAGCTGGTCGGGGACTGGCAGGTGACCTGCGTGACCTTCGCAGACTTTAAAAAGTTCATGGGCACCCTCGCCCCCGAGCAACGCGAAGCGATTTTCCTGCGGATGAGTTAGTAGGGGAGGTTGGCTGTGGACTTGTTCGACGGTGGGCTAGTCGTCGTTTTGGCATCGGGTGCTCGCCACTGTGATGCGAGCGTGATAAGTTGCTGGAGTGAAAGCATGGTTCGTCGGGTTTGTGCTGGGGATGGGGCTGCTGCTTCCGGTGCAGGCCTGCCTTTGGGATTACGATACGCTGGCGATGGAACGGCAGAAGTTCCCGACGGTGCTGGAGTTAATTGCGGGTAAGTTTCTGCGCCATTCCCCGGAGTTCTACGAGTGGCGCATCGTCGATCGGCAGAAGAAGCTAGCTGCGCTTTCGCCTGACGCCGTAATCGAGGCTCGGCTACCTCTCCGCGATGACTTGGCCGTAGCTTACGATAAGCTGGGGCGGCAAGAGGAAGCGATCGCCGTTGGCGAGGAGACGCTGGCAATGGATCCACAGCGATATGAATCGGTCGCCAATCTGGGTACGTTTTACATCCACGATGGACAACTGGAAAAGGGGCTGGATTTGATCAAGGAGGCCATCCGGATCAACCCCGATGCGCACTTTGGCCGCGAGAAGTATCAGCAGTATTTGGTGGAGTACCTTCTCCTGCGCCGGGAGGAAGGGGATGCTTCGCTGCCCTTGAAGCGGCAACAGAGTTTTGCGCCAAATTTCGAAAGCTATCTGCGCTTTCGCGAAGCCGGGCTCCAGCATCAACAGATGCCCTACGGGCCAACACCATCCAATCGGATGATGGGCGTGAATGAGGAGGCCCTGAAAGGACTGCTGGGTATGATGCGCTTTGGCAATTTTCAGTCGCCGATTCTGTTGGAAGCCCTTGGCGATATCTTATCTCCCCGGGTTAGTTTAACGACCCGACAGAAGCATTTGGCCCAACGAGCTTATTTGGCGGCCGCTTGGCAACGGGGTGAAACGCCGGAGTGGGATCTCCCCGCTGCACCAATCGAAGACGGCTCCAACCCGGATAATGTGGCGGCTCGGCTCAAAGAAGAAATGAAGCAGGCAGAGGCTTGGTACGCGCAGATCGTTGAAGACGAAAAGCGTTGGATTGCCCAAGGCATTGATGTGGATCAGGCCTTTGCCGCTAAGTATTACGTGGAGCCGACCGTCCGGCAACCTTGGTTGGACTATCTCTTGGATCAGGTCAATTGGGCATTGAATGACATGGGTAACGCTGGCGTAGTGCTCAAAGTCCTTGCTCTCCTACTTGTCTCTGCGCTCTATTTTGTCTACCGCCAGCACCGGCAAAGGGAGCGCGCAGCTGCGGAAAAAATCGAACAAATTTTTCGGAAATAAACCAGTCGATTCATCTCCCTAAATTCCTTGTGATGGTGTGGCTCGGCCTTTACGATTTTATTCTTATGGCAACGACGACTCAGCGCATTGGCATTGTGTGCAGCACCTTTAATGAGCCCTACGTTGGCTCGCTTCTCAAGCACTGTCTCTTAGGCTTGGCCGGGCAGACCTGCGACGTCATCCGGGTGCCGGGTAGCTACGAGATTCCGCTCCAGGTGCAGCGGATGGCGAAGAGCAAGAAGTACGGCGCGGTGATTGCGCTGGGCATGATTTGGACGGGCAAGACGGCGCACGCGTCGGAAATCCTCCGGGCGGTGACGGATTCGCTGATGAGCATTTCTTTGGCGACGAACGTGCCGGTGATCCATCAGGTGTTGAGCGTCTCGACCGAGAAGGAAGCGAAGAAGCGCACCACGGGCAAGAAGCTCAACCGCGGAAAAGAGGCGGCGGAAGCGGCGCTCTCGATCCTGGCTGCTGCGGTCAAGACGGTGCCGTCCTCCAAGACCGTGGCTGCGACGTCGGAGGTGACGGCCCCGACGAAAGCCAAAGTCACCAAGGTATCGAAGACCACGAAGAAGCCCAAGGTGGTGGCGAAGAAAGTGGCTCGCAAGGTGGCCAAGAAGGTTGCCGCCAAGTCGAAACAGGCGAACCGTCAGGAGTAGGCATTGCTCTACCGATCAGCGCTAAATGCCGCTGGTTTAGTTAGACCGACCAGCGTTAAATCCCGCTGGTCTGGGTCACCTGATCTTTGACGAGCTGCTTGGCTTTTTGCAGGATGTCGGCGGCTTCGCTGGACCGGCCAGCGGCCTGCAGGCTTTCGCCCAAATCTTTCCAGGCGACGGGGTTTTCCGGCGCGAGTTCGGTTTGCTGTTGGAAGGCGGAAACGGCGCAGGCGAAATCTTGGCTGTCATGGGCCAAGCGGCCGATGTCGCGCCACGCTTGCGCGGGATCGGGCCGGCATTTGATGGCCTGACTGAAGCTGCGTTGGGCGTCTTCCGGCATTTCCAAGTGGTTTTGCAGGCGCCCGAGGGTGGCCCAGGCTTCGAAGGCTTGCGGATGGGCAAAGGTGGCTTGCTGGTAGGCTTCGAGCGCGGAAGTCGCCTTGTCCTGCTTTTCGTAAGCGGCTCCGATTTCCATCCAGACTTTCCAGAGCAGGGAAGATTCGGGGAGCAATTCGGCCGCGTAGCGAATGCGTTCCTTGGCGGCAGACGGATCACCGGTGCGAGCCAGGATCATGGCCATGTAGGTGAGAACGTAGAGGGAGTCCGGCTCAAGCTGCTGGGCACGGCTGAAGGCCTGCTCGGCCTGAGGGAGGGAGCCCGCGTGGTAATAGATGATGGCAAGCTTGAGCCAGGCCTCGAAGTAGTCGGGCCGGATTTTGATCGCCTTGACGCAGCAGCGGGCGGCATCGACCAGTTGATCCGTCGCGCCGAGGGCGGCGGCCAGGTTATCCCAGGCGCGCGCGTAGTCGGGCTTGAAGTGGAGGGCGCGGTGCGAAGCTTGGATGGAGCTTTCGTAGTCATCGAGCTGGAAGTAAAGGGCGCCAAGGTTGCACCAGACCTTGGGATGATCGGGCTGAAGTTGATCGGCACGCTGGTAGCAGTGGAGCGCTTCCTCCACTTGGCCCAGGGTCTGCAGCGCGAGGCCAAGGTTAAACCAAGCGACCATTTCGTCTTGAGCGTGTTGGGTGGCTTGGCGGTAGGCGACAACGGCGTGATCGTAGGCCTCGAAGGCAAAGAGGGACTGGCCGACTTCGGTCCAGATGGCCCACTTGAGGGGCGGGTCAGGCTGGCGTTCGGCAATGATCTTCCCGGCGCTGAGGGCTTGATTGTAGCGCTCTTGCTGGATCCAGGCCTGAATGGCCTGCATGGCTTGCTCGTCATCAGGCGGAAGGGCGGCGACGAGTTCCGGCTCTGGGGCGACGTCTTGGCCAAGGCGCTCGACGGCTTCCTTGAGTAGGGCATCCGCTGCGGCTTCGCGCGGTAGGGGGAGGCGTTGCGTGGCTTCCCGAATGGCAATGGAGGCGAAGGAAAGCGAGGGCTGCTTTCCTTCCTTGTTTAGGTGATGTAGGTGCGAAGTAGGCTCCAGTGTCTCTTGCATGGGACCTCCTGGTTGACGTCACTATCTACCACTCAGGAAAGAGAATCAACTGTGATACTTAAATTTTACCGTGTAAATTTTACCTAGCTTATTATCGAGCTACTGCTTGGCCTTAAAAGAGGCCTTTGACGGCCTTGAAGATACCGCCCGCCTGATCGAGCAAATTGCCGTCGGCGCTGCTCTTATCGACGACCTCGGGGATGGCGGATTGTAGGCCGGAGATGGCTTCGTCCTTCTTGATGCCGAGTTCGGAGGCAAAGCCCTCCAGCTTGCCGCCAAAGAGGTTCTGGATGGCTTCGGCACTGATGCCGGCGTTGGTCCCGTTGCCGAGCCAGCTTTGCGCCACGTTCATCAGCCCTTGGCCGTCAAGGTTGGAAAGGAGGGAACTCAGGTCGAGCTTCCCGTCCTTACCGGTCAGGAGGTTCTGCAGCGCCAGCATGATGGCCCCGGTCGCTAGGCTTTGGCCAGTACCGCCGCCCAGCGCGCTTTTAAATTTTTCGGCGGCGAGTTTGAGAATGTCTTCCATGTCTATTTCCTTGGTGAACTTTCAGGTAAGATACGCTCCGTACTCGCGAAACGCTCGTGACGATTTGGTGACTTCTTAGACGGGGCGTGGCTCTCGACTTGCGCTGTATCTCAAGGCGGCTCACATTTCTGCTGTGCAGCAATGGTGGCCCAGCTACGGAAACGAGTTCCTGCGGGACCGGGCGCTGTGGCTCTTTATCGTTCTGCTTTTGGCGTATGGTGGGCTGACGCTTGGGGCGGATCCGCTGGAAATCGAGCGGTACCAACATCCACAAGACTACGAGCCAGCTTCCTTCATCGTGAATGACGCGGAAGTGTCCGGCCCGTTTCAAATCATGTTGCCCAGTACGGAAGCGAGTTCGTTCCTCGTCTTTACCTTCTATCTCTATTGGGCGGGGACCGCCTTGTTGCCGGTCAAGGGAGCTTGGCGGGTGACCTTTGTCTGCTTGCTCTTTGGGCTGGGCGGGCATGCCCTGGCTTTGCGGAACTGTCTGCTCTTGCAGGAAACCTTGGGCGGAGACAATAGGGCCATGTTGAGTCAACTCCCCGCTGATCCAGCGCTCGAGGATTACTTGCCGGGCTTGGTCCTGATTAACGCGGTGAATGTGCTGGTGAGTTTGGTGCTCCTCGTTTGGTGGTGGCAACGCGGGAGCATGTACCACTACGATTTTGGCGACGAAGAGCCAGCGAATAAGCATGACGGTGGGCGCGTCATCATCGGCGATCATCTTCACCAGATGAACCGTTATCACTAATCACGCGCCCGCAAGTTGGCGCGCGTGCCCTCGATATCAAAGACGGCGTACTGGTTCTCGCGCATGACGGCGGCGGCGATCTCCAGGGC
Source organism: uncultured bacterium (assembly GCA_963922355.1). GTDB lineage: Bacteria > Verrucomicrobiota > Verrucomicrobiia > Methylacidiphilales > UBA1321 > CAWUJC01. The sequence continues at coordinate 5,849 of CAWUJC010000157.1, forward strand.
GTCGGCTTCGGAGCAAAAGTTCTCGTCGACCAACGTTTGCAGGGCGTTTGTCAGCCCGCTGCGAGCTTGGAGGGCATAGCCGACCACATTGTGCGGTTTAACCGTATCGCCACCGAAGGCGAAGAGTTTATTGTAGGGGACAGCGGACAGGAACTTGCGCACAAACTCCGTACTGGATCGGCTGTCCACACTCCAGGCCCAACAGAGGTCGACCCAGACATTGGGGAAGTGTTTGGCTAAGGCGACCATTTCGTCTTCGTACGGATAGCCGATGTGCATGAGGACGAACTTGGCTTGCGGATAAGCCTTGAGCAGGGGGGCGAGGTGACCGGGGC
>CAWUJC010000158.1:0-6177 GCA_963922355.1 uncultured bacterium
GGATTCTAGACGGAATGACCAAATTTACCAAATAAACGGAATGGCTTTGGGTGATCGCGGGAAAAGCATCTGGTCCATTCCGTTAATTCCGTCAAAATATCAGATGGAAGATGCAGGTAAGTGAAGTCATTGCGCTTTGCCCGTTTGCGTTTTGGATTTTACTCGCCGTGTGGTCGCGCGAGGCGGTCTAAGGTGCCGACTGCTAGGTCCAGACCGCTCTACCTTCCTTCGGTGATCTAAACGAGGGTACAGCATTCAACTGCCCCTTCGACGTTGAATAAGCCAAAACTCAAAGTTGGCGGCGTTCAACCGGCTTTTGAGTTTTGCCCGTTTGAAGTTTGGTCTTTTCCTCAGTAGGGGAGCGGGAACCGCTTGGTCAGATCGCGGACCTGTTCGCGGATTTCAGCCAGCTTGGCTTCGTCGTCGCGTTGGCGCAGGGCCTCGTGGATCAGGTTGGCGATGTCGAACATCTCGTCTTCCTTCATGCCGCGAGTGGTGACGGCGGGGGAGCCGATGCGGATGCCGCCCGCCTTGAAGGGGCTCTGCTGATCGTAGGGCACGGCGTTTTTGTTGACCGTGATGCCGGCCTGGTCGAGCGCTTCCTGCGCCGCCTTGCCGGTGATTTCCTTGGGCTGGAGATCGACGAGGAAGACGTGGTTTTCCGTCGTGCCGGAGACGATGCTGTAGCCGTTCTTTTTGAGACCTTCGCAAAGGGCTTTGGCGTTGCGGACGACTTGCTCCTGGTAAGCCTTGTACTCGGGCTTCATCGCCTCCAGCAGGCAGACGGCCTTGGCCGCGATGACGTGCATGAGCGGGCCACCCTGGATACCCGGGAAGACTTGGCTATCAATCGCCTTGGCGTACTTCTCTTTACAGAGGATGAGGCCGCCGCGCGGGCCGCGCAGAGTTTTGTGTGTGGTCGTGGTGACGAAGTCGGCATACGGGACCGGAGACGGGTGAACGCCGGCGGCGACGAGGCCGGAGATGTGGGCCATGTCAGCCATGAGGAGGGCGCCGACTTGATCGGCCACCGCACGCATCCGAGCAAAGTCGATCACTCGGGAATAAGCGCTGGCGCCGATGGTGATGAGCTTGGGCTGGAATTCCTTGGCTTTGGCTTCGAGCTGGTCGTAGTCGATGATGCCTTCTTCTTTGGTCACGCCGTAGTGCATCACCTCGTAGAATTCGCCGGAGAAGTTCTTCGGGTGGCCGTGCGTTAGGTGGCCGCCGTGCGACAGGTCCATGGTCAGGATGCGGTCGCCGGGAGAAATCTGGGAAAAATAGACGGCGGTGTTGGCCTGGGAGCCGGAGTGCGGCTGGACGTTGGCGTGCTCCGCGCCGAAGAGTTCCTTGGCTCGGTCGATGGCGAGTTGTTCTACCACGTCGGCGAATTCGCAACCACCGTACCAACGCTTGCCGGGGTAGCCCTCGGCATATTTGTTGGTCAGGCAGGAGCCCTGGGCTTCCATCACCGCGCGGGAGGTGAAGTTCTCGCTGGCGATCAGCTCGATGTTCTCGGCCTGGCGTTGGCGCTCGTCTTGGATGAGGGCCGCGATTTGCGGGTCGGTTTCAGCCAGGGTCGGGAGGTGGGCAGCGGAGGAATCTGTCGCGGTGGTTTCCAAGGTCGTTGTTGGGGTGGGGGTTGAGGTTGCCGGGGCTTGGCTGAGCCAAGCATTAAGCAGGCGGAGCAAGGACTCCGGCTGGGTTTGCCCCGGGTCGAAGCAAAGAACGGTAGCCTCATTGAGGCGCTGGCTCAAGTCTTTGCTGGCAGTTCCGAGGCCCTCCGTGGTGGGGGGGAGCGCCAGGAAGCCGGTGATGCCGAGCTGTTCGGCCAGTTCCTGGAGGGCGGCGCCCTCGCGGGAAAAAAGCAGGCCCCGGCGGGAGGGATCGGCCGCTACATTTTGGAGCACGCGGACGGCGTACTCCGCATGCGTGGGATCTTCCTCATCAAAGCTGCCGCAGTCGAAAAAATCGAGCCCGGCGCTGCCCAGCAGTTGAGCGGTGCGGGTTTTGAGAGGGGCGGCCATCGGTTCGGCTCCGACGTAGAGCCAAGCGGTGGTTACCGGAGGGGCAACCTGGGCCTTCCCCATCACTTCGTCCGCCGCCTCACCCGTCACGTACTGATAAATGGACGGCATGGCCGATTCAATCTGGTTGCGGCAGAGTTCGTAGGCATCGCGCCCGAGGCCAATCGGGTCCGAGATGTCTTTGCGCATGGCGGGGAGGCCGGGCTCGAACTCGCGGAGGAGAAAGGTCTTCTGCGCCGCCTGAGGAAAGAGGAGCAGGATGGAGTCGAGATGATTGTAGGTCATCACGAAGAGATAGTCGGCCTCGGCCGCGAGCTGTGGGGTGAGTGGCTGGCTGCGCTGGGCACGGATGTCGATGCCGCGTTCGTCCATCACCTCAACGGAGTGGGCGCTCGGGGCTTGGCCGCGTCCGGCACCGATCCCGGCGGAGGCGACCTGGATGTCATTCCGGTCCTTCACCATCTCGGCAAAGAGACCTTCGGCCATGGGACTACGGCAAATGTTGCCAGTGCAGACAAAGACGACGCGCTTCACAGCCTGGAACGCTAGCCGTTCCGGCGAGGCTTGTCACGGGCGCATTCGTTTTCTTCAGTCAGTGGTAATCTGGCAAAGGGATTCATCCGTGCCGGAACCGTCCAGCACCTCGTTGCAGTTGGTAGCCGCGCTTGGTGAATGATGGGTCCAAACGACTTGGGGGGAATTTTCGGATATGCGTACGCCAAATTATCTTGCCGGGCTTGGTCGGGTTACGCATACTCCCCCTTCGCTTTTTTAGAGTCACCTTGGGCGGTTAGCTTAGTGGTAGAGCGCTCGCTTCACACGCGAGAGGTCACTGGTTCGAACCCAGTACCGCCCACCATTTTTTTAGTAATTTCCTCGGCTAAGTCTGCCGTCCGCTAGGACTCCTGGAGCCGGAAGACAAAGCGCTGACGTTCTACCGTTTTGGTCGCCAGGCCCCCGCGCTGTGCTGGCTGGAAGCGCCACTGCTCCAGCGCTTGGCGCGCGGAGCGGTCGAGTAACTCGTGGCCTGAGCTGTTGGCCAACTCGACTCGAGTGACCTTGCCGTCATCGTCGATGTAAACGTGCATTTCCACCGTGCCCTCTTGGCCTTGGCGGCGGGCCACTTCGGGGTAGTGCGGGGCGGGGCTGTAGATGGCTAGAGCAGGGCGGTTCAGCTGGGCTCCGGGCCGCGTTTTTTTTGTCGGCAGGACGGAATCTGCGGGCGAAGAACTGGCCTTTTGCTTGGGTTGCTTGGGAGTGGGCGTGGAATCCGGGCGCACGGGAATGTCCTGCCCCTCCAAGGACTCCGGCTGGCTGGTTGCCGCGACCAGGATCACGCGCACGGGCGAGGTGCTCGCCCCTTCCGGCACATAAACCGCTGGAGCCGTTGGGGCGGTCAGCCACCACAAGGCCAAAATCGCCACATGTAGGGCGCCAGATGCGGTCATCCACAGAGCGGGAGGCATGTCTAATAACTAGCTCAGGATCAGCATCCTGCAACATCCCATTATCTTCATTTCTCGCTAAACTTTCGTCGATCCTGACCGAAATAGGACAGGAAAGGGCAAAAACTTCCACCTTGGGCTCTCTTCTACGATTGACCCAACCGCATGGAATTGAATACATTACCTACTGTTGAAAAACGTGAGCACCCATTTTGTTCTCGCCGGACTTTGCGCCATGACTTGGCTTGGAGCGACCACGAGTGCTTGGGCGAATCCTCCCTACGTCTTGAATCGGGTGGATTTGGCGCCTGATGCCTTGCCGCAAAACGATTACCTGGACCACGCCAAACAGGTTTTCGGTTCGACCGTCTCGGTCGATAACAACAGCGACGTGGAAGAAATGTACGCCTTGGTGGCCAATGACGAAGCTCTGCCTTATGACGTCGTGGCGGGCCGCAACATGGTCGACGTCACCTTTTTCGCCACCACCACGATCAATCGGATCAACGTAATCAACCTGAAAGTTCGCGGCACGGCCCAAGTTTTTGTTTCCGAACTACCCGACGGCAGCGGTAACTCTTGGCGGCAGGTCAGCGAACCCGTGAAGCTTAGTGCTGATGGCGTCACGCCGATCAACTTCGGCTCCGTCGTCGCCCGCTCGGCTCGGATCGTGATCAACGCCACGAACAAAGGCAACCTCGGCCCGATCGAAGCCTTCGGCAGCCAAACCATCTTTACCATCGCCGCGGTCGAAAGCACGCCGCTCCAGATTCAGCGCGAGCCTACCGTCCGCGAAGTGACCAACCAATTGAGCGCGTGCTCTCTCCTCACCTATTCCCGCGTCACGCATACCTTGGGGGCTTCCTCGGAGGACAGCCCCAACCGCATGATCGATGGTGATGCTGACAGCCAGGTGGCTTTCGATGGCCGTGGCCCCAGGCTGGCGATCATTGACATGGGCATGCTGGAGCCTATCCGACGCGTTACCATGTTGACGTCGCCTGGCGTGCAGAGCATTGACATGGTGCCGCTGATGACCCTCGAAGATGGTGAACTGGCCCGTGCTCTGCAGATTCTTTTGCCGGAACATCCGGTGGGTGGTGCCAGCTCTCACTTGGCGCTTAAGCTCTTGCCCATGGCCATTGGCCGTCCGCGGAAGCAGTCGCTCAGCGACATGCCACCGACCGTCTCCTTACCTGGGAACTACTTTAGCCGCTCCAACGCCTTCAATATTCCGATTGGCGGAGGTAATTACGTGGGGGCGCTGAACATGGAAACCACCCCGGCTCAGTATTTGGTGATTAAGGTGAACGCCGCCGGCAACGGCCCGGTCGCTATCGGCGAAGTCAACGCCTACACCGATCCCCGCGAACGTCGTTGGGGAGCTGAACCGGACAACCGGTCCGAGAATGCCGAGGGCTTCCTCGACAACAAATGGCGCACGACGCGCGTCCCGCTCATCAGCAAGTAAGCGCGATCGGGTTGGCATCTTGCTCAAGCCGACTTAGGTTGTCGGCGTGAAGATGGACCAGCAACTGGCCGAAGCCTTTCAGCAACTTACGCTGCCGGACCCCTGGCAAAGCGATGCGGTGCGGGCGTTGGGAGAAGGCCAGGATGTCGTCGTCCAGGCGCCCACCGGCGCGGGCAAGACCTTCATTTTCGAACAATACTTTGCCCAACGCCGCTTACCCGGCCAGGCCATCTATACCGTGCCCACCCGCGCCTTAGCCAACGATAAGTTTGCCGAGTGGAGCCGTAAGGGGTGGAACGTGGGCATTACCACGGGTGATCTGGCCTACAAGCCCGACGCCCCCTTGGTTGTCGCCACGCTCGAGGCCCAGCAATCACCCCACAACGCTGCGTTGTATGTCGTGGATGAATATCAGTGGCTGGCCGACGAGCGTCGCGGTAATCACTACGAGGGCGTCATTCTTTCCTTACCCGCGGAAACGCAATTGCTGTTGCTCAGCGGAAGCGTGGCCAATCCAGAGGCAGCCGCGACGTGGTTGCGGCGGCTGGGGCGGCGCGTCCACTTGATTCATCAGACGCAGCGGCCCGTGCCGCTGGAAGAGGTGGACGCCCATCATTTTGCCCGGAGCTTGCGACCGAAAGATCGGGAAAAGTTGGGCAACTACTGGATTCAAGTCTTGGCCGGAGCCTTGCGGGAAGACATGGGGCCGATCCTCGTCTTTGCGCCCCATCGCAAGGTGGCGGAGAAAATCGCGCGCGAGGCTGCCAGCCGGCTCCCGTGCCCCGATCCGCTCTCGCTCACCCCCGAGCAGGAGGAAGCCGCCGGACCGGAGCTGACCAAACTGCTCACTCAACGGACGGCCTATCACCACAGTGGTTTGAGCTACGCCCAGCGGGCCGGGGTGGTGGAGCCGCTGGCCAAAGCGGGGCAACTCCGCATCGTGGTGGCCACCCTCGGACTCGCCGCGGGGATTAACTTCTCCCTGCGTTCGGTTCTTATTACCGGCACTCAGTACAACGTGGATGGCTTTCCGCGCGAGGTCTCGCCCTCGGATTTGCTCCAAATGTTTGGTCGGGCCGGGCGGCGAGGTCTGGACGAACGCGGCTTTGTCTTGGTCACGGAGCGTACGCCTCGTCTGGGGCAGGCCCGTGCAGAGCGATTGAAACGCAGCACGCCGCTTCCTTGGCGGCCTTTGCTCGAACGCTTGGAAGGCGGCGAGGAACCCGCCAACGCG
>CAWUJC010000159.1:0-6137 GCA_963922355.1 uncultured bacterium
GAGGATGAGTAAATTTACTGAGGACAAATTCGACGGCCCGGCGAATCACTTCGTCGTCGATGCCCACGATCTGGGTTGATTCTCGTTCGATGACTGGAAGGGGAGGAATATTGATGGGATGTGGGTCGACTTGTTCCCCTTGCATGAGTCTACGCAGTAATTTTGCCGCGACGTAGCCCACGGTCTCTTCATCGGGATTGACGCAGGTCAGCGGGGGATCCGTGTGGTAGACTACATCAGGCTGATTCATGGAACCAATCAGGGCGATGTCCCGAGGAATCAACAGCCCCACGTCGTGGCAAACATCAATTACATTTTGCGCGCCAACGTCATCGCTAAGAAAAAGGCCAAGCGGCGGGCGCAAAGACTTCACCCAACTTTGGAATCTTTGCATCTCCTTTTTCTCTTTGAGGGGCTCCTTTTGTTGGTAGACATCACAACGAAACCGAGCCCGTTGTAGCGTTTCTACAAACCCTTGATAGCGTTCCGAGTGAAACCAGGCATCACCTCGCCGCCGAATGAAGCCGAATCGGGTGACCCCTTTGGCCAAAAGGTGTTGTGCCGCAGCGGCGCCACTCAATCGTTCTTCTCTGCGTACGGTGGGGATGTGGGCCTCCTCAATCCAGGAGGAGACATTGACCACAGGTTTCTTGAGCCGCTTGATGTGCTCGCGGGTTCTGCGGTCCGTGATACGGACGATAGCGCCATCCCACTGAATCTTTTCCAGGAGCTTGATGGCGGCTGGATAGGCTTCGCAGTTAAAGACAAATTCCCAGGATTCGTTTTCGCGAGTGAAACGGCTGATGCCGGAAAAAAGGGAAATCTCGGCCTCGGGCACGAGCGGCAGATTTAAGAAGGCAATTTTCTTACGTCGCATGGGAGAGAGGGTGTTGGTGAGACAAATGCGGAGGTGTTGAAACAATTCGGCGGTACGTCGTCTCGTACATTTGAGAGTATGACTTCATTTATGGCAATGGTGTCGAATGAATCAAATGGTACTACTGAAGGTAGTTCTAGACAACAATTGTCTCAAAAAACACCGCTTTTTCCCATTCCGGATCCCAAAGATCGCATTAAACTGGGGATGGTTGGGCTCAATTTTGGACGAAAGTTGATCGAGTCCAACTTTCGGAACGGGCCAGCTTCTACCTTCTTTGACTTGAGCGCGGTCTGCGATCTGAATCAACAGAGAGCGAATGCTGTCGGCGAAGAATTAGGGGTGTCGGTTCATCATAGTTTGGAATCCTTGTTGGAGGATCCTGACATCTCGGCTCTAGCTCTGATCACGGGGCCGGCCAAAAGGGCCAAGTACATCAGACAGATTATTGAATCGGGCAAAGATGTCATGACGACCAAGCCGTTGGAACTGGATAGCTCCGCCGCTCTACAGGTACTTCAACTGGCTCGCGAACTCGGTCGTGTGGTTCATCTTAACTCGCCGGCACCGTTTCCCTCTCCCGATTTATCTCAGATCCTAGAATGGCAATCGTCACATGAACTTGGTCGACCCATAGCCGCGAGGGCCGATGTTTGGGCATCGTACCGTGAGGAAGCTGATGGTAGTTGGTATGACGATCCTGAGCTTTGTCCTGCGGCCCCCATCTTTCGCCTGGGCATCTACTTGATCAATGATCTGATCCGTCTGATCGGTAATCCGGTTAGCGTTTCAGTCATGGAATCCCGTATTTTAACTGGGCGACCAACATCGGATTCTGCTCAGTTAAGTCTTCGTTTTGAGAACGATGCCTTAGCAACGATCTTTGGGTCTTTCTGTGTCAATGACGGCCATTGGTGGCGCAATTCGCTGACGCTCAATTATGAGAACGGGACGGTGTATCGGAATGTCGGGCCGACTTGGGGATTTGATCCCCGCTTCGAACCCGAACTGGAGCTGGTGACGTACGACGGCACGGTTCAGCAAGTGAAGAAAAAGGGCATAAAAGGATCGAGCGAGGATTATCAATGGGGTGCTTTTTACCAAGCGATTCAAGGGCAGCCACAACGGGGTGAACTCGGTCCTGAACAGATGGCGATTTCCTTACGCGTGATCGAGGCCATGAAGCGGGCGATCATCAGTAAGAAGATTGAAGAGGTATGAGGCGAAAGAAAGTCGGTGTTGGCCTCTACGGCAATACCGGCCATCAAATTCATGACGCTCTTGCCCATCATCCCGAGGCCGAACTTGTCGCGATCTTTGATTTTCCTGAAGCGGAACTTCCGATAAGTCTATGTGCTTCACCCCACATCAAAAGACATGAATCCTTAGACGCGATGCTAGAAGATCCTCGCGTTGAACTCCTTTCCATCTGCGCCCCTCGCAAGGATCACCAAGGTGATCTGATCATCCAAGCGCTTCAAGCGGGGAAGCATGTCTACGCAGAGAAGCCGTGTTGTCTGAGCGAAGAGATGCTCGATCGGATTATTCAGACGGCGCAAGAAACGGGGAAGCGGTTTCATGAAATGACCGCGACGACGCTGGCATCACCGTATGGCGAAATCCGGGAGATCGTGGCTTCAGGAATCCTGGGCGAAGTTGTGCAGGTGCTGAGCCAAAAGTCGTACCCTTGGAATAAGGAGCGGCCTCACGATGAGCGGGAAGACGGAGGGCTGGCGCTCCAAGTCGGAATCTACAATGCACGGTTTGCCGAGCATGTTGCGGGGTTGAAGATCGCTTCTCTTGAGATGCGTGAAACGACCTTGGGCAATGGGCAAGACGAGGGTGAAGGTTGCCGGCGCGCCGTTTCCATGCTGATGGAGTTTGAGAACGGTGCGGTGGGAAGTGCCATCGCCAATTACTGTTGTCCGGCGCCACCAAGTTGGAGTCGATGGGGCTATGAGAACCTGCGCATCTTTGGGACAAAGGGCTGGGTGGAATCCATTGACCAAGGAAGGACAGGGCACCTTGCTCTGGAAGGTCAGCCTCTTCAGGAATTGGATTTTTCAGCTCCAGGTCGGGATTGGTTGGAAATGTTTCTGGAGGAAATCCAGAGCGGGGAAAGCGTCATCCCTTTTTCGCTGGAAGAAGAATTGAGCCCGACTCGTTGGGTGCTTCGAGCGAAGGCCGCGCAGCGGACGGTGCCGAAAACCACTCTTAGAAAGAAACCTGAATTCGAAATGACAACAGCTACATCATGATGAAACTAGTCCTTTGCCTCAGAATCATAAAGCCCCTGACGTACGCCTCGATCGCCCTGTTCTGGATCGATGCCTGGTCGGCTGAGTTGTTACATCCAGATACACCTCGCTTCAGCGCAGAACAGATTCTCAACAACGATATGCCGGGGCGAAAAGCTTCGCCTAAGGTCGAAGCCAAGCACGATGCCGAGGGCTTTGCTCAAGACCGTTTGTACAGTGTTCCTGAGCCAGGCGTACATCCTCGCATCCTTTTTGGACCGGATGACTTGCCTCGCCTTCGCCAACAGTTCAAAGACAACCCGAATGCCGCTTGGGCATTGAAAGCCTTGCGGGAAAGCGTCGAACAAGACCTCTCGAACAACGATGGATTGCTTCGGAAGGCCTACCAAGCACTGGTCCAGGGTGAGATGGGCAAGTTTGAAAAAATCTGGAACGAATCGTTGAATCCTGACCGAGGTGGTCCCCCCGGTTCTAGAAAGTTTTCCCTTTCCGGGACGATAGCGGATCTAGCCTTTTTGGCTTTGATCGATGGAGACAAGAAGCAAGGAGAGGAAGTGGCGAAAGCGGTTGTCGACTATGCCAATTTTATGCGCCCTCTCATTGAGAAGGCTTCGAAACGACCCGGCGCGGAGATGTATTGGCTCCAGGTGCGCAAGGTGCTTGGAGATGGATCAGGTTTAGGTTTCATGTACGACTTTGCTCAGCCTTTCATGAGCCCGAAACAAACGGAGGAGGTCCGTAGCGTCATCGCGTTGGCGACTAATGGCAGATATGAGCTGGGGATGGATTTGCCGCCGCATTGGGTCAATTGGAACTTCATCGGCATGGCGCTTTACTATCCCTTGTTGGCTTTAGCGATCGAAGGGGAGGAGGGCTACGATCCGCGTATCTTTGAACGCGGTCGAGACGTCACGAAGAACTATATCCTCTATGGGAATTCTTCGCAGGGGGTTGGCAAAGAAGCGATTGGTTATCACACCGCAGGCATGACGCATACCGCCTTGATGATGCTGGCGATGGCGAATCGTGGCGACAACCTATTCACCTTGGAGCGTTGGCGTCGCAGGTTTGACCAGTGGCTGATTCATACCATGCAGCCCTACGGAGGGGAATGGCAGAGCAGTGGGGATCTGGGCACCTTCATGCCAAATCCTTCCCTGGTCGGCGCTGCCAACTTCTTCTTCCCCAAGGAGGAAAGGATTGCCTTCGTGGCGCGCAATCTGCCAGAACCTCGAAAATTAAATAGATCCATGGGGAAGCGATATCTGAACTTGCTGCTTCCTCCGGACTCTAGAGGAAAGAAAGGTAAGAAGCAGGCGGACGAGTTGGGCAGTTTTGGGTTGTCTGAGACGTTCTTTGACGAAGAACGTGGGCTCCTGATTGCACGGACCGGATGGGGTAAAGATGATTTAGTTTTGCAGGTTACTTGCCGGACTGACGCGACTTTTGCTTCGCACGATCATCCTGATCGAGGTGCCTTTTATTTGACCGCGGAGGGGCAGCCATGGGCGGTCAGCTCCATGCGGATGACGGAGCCAAAGTATCTTAACCAAATCACTATTGATGGCCTCGGCCAAGGCTCCTACGCACCTCCTGGGCAATGGTTGCAGATGGACGATTCGCCGCAAGAGCTGCAGGCCGTTTTGGACTTGAAGTACTGCTACGACTGGAAATGGATGAAAACGGCTTTCCTGGCTACGGATGAGCAATTCGAGAAGGAACCCTGGCTAGAATGGGGGCGGGAACCGCGGGATCGATTGTTGTCGCGCTATCCTCGTGAGGTGTGGGAGCGGGATCCCTCGCCCTCGGTCCGCGCGTACTATGAGGGCTACATGGCCGGCAATCCACGGATGTGGGGGGCAGAGGATTCTTGGGTGGTGCGTGCTCCCCATAATCCCGTCAAAAAAGCGTTCCGTAGTTTTGTGCTATCGAAACAGAAGCACCCGTATGTCTTGGTCGTGGACGATATTCAAAAGGATGATCTGGAGCGTCTGTACGCTTGGCGGATGCGCATTCCGCTCAAAGTTGAGCCTTATCAAATGTCAGATCGTGATGTCGTCCTTGGGCCGCAGACACCCGAGCGGATTGACTCCTATAACCCCAATATTCCTCACGTGAAAACGGGGCGTCCCAAACCACAAAAAGGGGAGCCGATGTTACTGGTCCGAGTGCTGCAAGCGAATCAGCCATCGTTACCGACTCGACAGGATAATCTGACCGTTGAGACGCTCGATTTCAAGAAGCACGATGATACCTTTCAATTCGAAGGGCGCAGTATGGGGATGGGAAAGCGGCTCGTGATTCCGAGTCGTTCGGTGGAGCCGAGCTACAAAATCCTGCTCTATCCTCATCGCCAAGGAGACCCGCTACCAGAAACAAAGCTGTCGGAAGATCACCAAGAGTTGATCGTTGAGTTCCCAGACCAGAAAGATGTCTACAGCTTGAAGCAAAACCAAGCTGGCCGGACGGTGATTAAACGGAAGTCATGAGCCTATAATGACATGAGGTATTCCGTTTTCATGTAACTCCGAGCTTTTACTGGTGATGCTCACGGGAGGGTGTTGGTGATCACGTTACCCTTGCGGGAAATCTTCAATCCTGTGCGGCCCGACTTGAGAGACTTTACCTGAACCGTGTCGATCTGATCTCCAATCTGTATCTTGAAGTCTTGTTTGTCGGCCATGAAGTTCGTTACCGGCAGAGGATCGCCATGTGCGTGCGGGTAAAGTAGGATTTTGAACTTCGGCGAGACCGAGCGGGAGGGAATGACCAAGCGCTTATCGAGGCCGAAGGTGCGGCCACTGGGCTCGTACCGGAAGTCCTTCTTTTCGAAAGTTTCCACCCGTGGTTGTGGGGTGCCGGCAAAGTCGGGACCGGGTTCCGGGTTGTTGGCTTCGAGAATGCGGACGAGCAAGAGCGGTTCACCTTTCTTCGGTTGGTAGCGGTTACCTTTCCGCGGAATCGTGTCCGATCCCAGAAAGATGTCTGTGTAGACGGAATCA
>CAWUJC010000160.1:0-6122 GCA_963922355.1 uncultured bacterium
GCGAGAGGCTTGCCGTCATTCATCAGGCGGCCATGGATGGTCACGCCTTCGCTCACGGGGATGTCCACCGCAGGAGCGTTGGGTTTAAGGAGCGGCGTCACGCGTTGGGCGTAGCCTGGCGCCGAAACCTTGAGGGTAACATTGATGAGTTTCTTATCCTTGGAGGTCAGCTCGAACTGGCCCTGGGAATCGGTGACGGCGAGTTTTTCTCCGGGGAACGAGCTCCCCCAATATCTCCGACCTGCCAGGTTCCAGCCGTAGGAAGAAACCAAGGCGCCGGAGATGGCCTGCCCGTTCGCATCGACGACGCGGCCGCGAAAAACCATCGGCGGATGGGGAGCTTTAGGCTGCAGGGTAACGCCTAATTCGCCTTTGGCGGGATCGACTTTTTTCAGCAAGCGGGGTTGGTAACCCGGAGCCGCCACCAGGATAGAAAAGCGCAGCGTGTCGTCTAAGCCAGAAAAGGAGAAGTTTCCCTTGGCGTTCGTTTTGGCGGTTTTAGAACAGTCCAGGTAGCAGGAAGGACAAAGTGGACTGGTTCCTTTTTTGACCGCTGCGGTGGCGATATCAAGCACGGCGCCCGCGATGGGCTTGCCCGCCGGATCCGTCACAACACCGGTCAGATCTGCGGCGCTAAGGGAGGGGGGATTTGCTAGAACCAACCCCAAGGAACTCAACCCAAGATAGAAGACACGAAATAGACTCATAGCGGGACCTCTTGCTGGAGTTACAACGTAGCACGCTTGACTGCAAAGCGGAAGTAAACTCTGGCAAGTTGCCACCATGGATGCTGCACAAGCGCGGCTCGCTGGAGCGGTGATGTGGATTTGACTCTTCGGTTGCGTCCAAAACGAGTCGGGGGGACATCCACATTTTCGGCGCTTTCTCATCCCCGTTGTAGATGCTGCCGCTGATCACCACGACCCGATACGTGATGTTGTGGATATGCAGAGTCGAGGAAAAGCTGTTGATAAACTTAGCGTAGAAGCCGGTCGGGACTTTCCCTTTGCGATCTTCTCAAAAGGCAAGCGCCAACACGTCCATCTCTCCTCCGACGTCGAAACGATCCGGTAAGGGGGCATGCGGCACGGTTACCCCACCCTCCGGTGTGTCGAAGCCGCCCGGATGCAGCCAGATGGCCACGCCTTTTATCTTTCCGAGAATGGCGTCTGGCTAGTCAATCATGTTGCGACCAGCTACATCACGTTTCCTACGGCTTGATGGGTGCAGCGCCGCGCCGACATTGGCCGATTCTTGCTTTCAGCTGTTACTCGATCGAGAGGGCTTCTACTCGCCCGTCAAAATACAAGGTGGCTCTCTTGGGGTGATGCAAAGGCTCTTCCGGCAAACGGGAGTACCATCCCGCACCAGAGCTCACCATGGTGGACGTTTGGTCAACATCCTGCATCGCCCAAGCGCCTTCTTGCCCCAGGTCCTGCAGGCGGATCATCTTGTAGGGATCTTGTCGATCCGGATAGCCCCATGGATTGGCCGTACTGCCGTCCCTCAGCTGGATGGAGTTGTTCATCACCAAGACGGGGGCATCCAGATTGGGGACCTCCCGAGCATAGGCGGGCAGGGTCATCACTTCCACCTGCTGCGACCACCACTCTGGTTTTTCCTCTCCAAGGTAGCGCCATAGGTAATAGCCCAGAGAGCCGGTATCGCCTTTGCTGTACCAAGGCGATTGGCCGGTCCAAAGCGGGCCCGGTAGGTAACCGTTGTTTTCTCCCGAGTACATGTGCATGGCCGCTCCAACTTGGCGCAGATTTGAAGTCGCCGCAGAAAAGTCCGCTCGATCTCGCATCTTGGAAATCGTGGTGAGGGAGAGCGTAGCCAGGACCGCCAGGATGCTGACCGTGACCAAGACTTCGACCAAGGTAAAAGCGGCGGAGCTTGTCGGCACCGGGTGGCCGGTCTTTTTCGCGTCGAGGTTCATAAGAAACAGAATTCAATTAACCATGCTCAGGCGACACGGCAAAACGCTTCTAAGTTTACACTGTTCAAAAAACCAATCGCCTACTTCGTTACGAATTTACCAGACTTGAGCGAGAAGAGCAGGATCGATTTACCAGTGTCAAAATCGGAGGGGTTGTTCTGGAGCTTAGAAACCTGAAAATCGCAGGACTATGCATCAGTTACCCACACTCAAAACTCTTCTGGCGACCGGTGTGGTCGCCTTCACCCTGTCAACGGCATCGGCGCAAATTGTGGCCTATGAGGGCTTCGATTACGCCAACGGTAGTGCCTTACCCACCACCCCCGCGACGGGATCGGGATGGTCCTCAGCCTCTGGTCAGGAAGGCTGGCGTAATTCCCTTGATGACTCCGCTCTGTCGACCGGTCGCTACGAGGTCAACACGACTGTGTCGATCAACACTCCAAGTGGTTATGAGTACACGCCGACCGGAGGTGTGATGGAAGGAACCTTCAATACCAATCCTTTCTTTAATGCGGTCGCCTTTCGTCGCACAGACGCCACGTTTGATTTGGGATCGGCCGGCACGCAGTACTTCAGCTTACTGATGCGCAACGACGGGACAACCGGGAGTAATTTCGGTCTCATGACCACGACTAAATCCAATGTCTTCTTCTTTCAGGAGCGGAACAACGGGACGTCTCGGGTTGATTCCGACTTTGGAGCGGCCACCTTCCCGGGAATTAACTGGAGTTCCAATGACGACTACTTGCTCGTCATGCGAGTGGTGACGGACGGCTTGGGAGGCGGTGACGTCGAATTTCTGCGCTTTGCTGACAGCGATGTCGTGCCGGACGAGGAGCCTTTGGTCTGGACCAATATCATGACGCTTTCTGGGTTAACCGGAAGTGATCTGGGAGCGGTCCAGCTTCGCATTGATGGTCCGGCAACTGACGCGCAGCTCTTTGACGAGATCCGTTTGGGAGCAACCTGGAATTCCGTTGCCGTGCCAGAACCGACTTCCGCGGCCATGCTGCTGGGAGCCGTTGGCCTCCTGGCAATACGCCGTCGGCGCTAAATCCTTTTTTGAGTGAGAGGTAATAGGACCTCGCGGTTCACCCTTGGTGGTGGGCCGCGGGGTTGATCCAGATAGAAGCTTTGCTTTTACCTGACACTCCCTGGTTCGGTGCCCTACTTGACACTGGTAAAATGGCGTTGTAAATGAAACAGGTGCAGTCGAAGCAGCGCCCGAGAGTGACACTCCGGGATATCGCCAAGCGCCTCAAGCTTTCCCACGCCACTGTCTCGATGGCGTTGCGGGATCATCCAGCGATTGCTCCGGCCACCCGCAAGCGGGTGACTAAGACGGCCAAAAGTATGGGCTATCAGGTTGAGCCCATGTTGAGTGCGCTGGCGTCTTACCGTCAGGGGAGGCGCCCCCCGACAGACCATGGCACCTTGGCCTGGATAAATTGCTTCGAGGACCCACGAGATTTGTACCGGGAGTACCTGTTTAAGGATTATTTGACCGGCGCCAGAAAGCGAGCTGAGCAGCGAGGCTATCGCGTCGAGGAATTTTCCCTCCACCAGCCAGAGATGACGCTGAAGCGCTTGCTCGCCATCCTCAAGGCCAGGGGGATCCAAGGGGTGCTGCTTCCGCCCCAACCCGAACCCAAAGTAAGCTTTGAGGAGGACTTCGATGATTTTGCTGTCGTCACGTTTGGCTTTTCCGTGGCGAGTCCACGTTTCCATCGGGTTTGTAATGCGCAGAATCAATCCGCGATGCTGGCCTTTGAACGTCTTCGAGATTTGGGTTATCAGCGCATTGGCCTCCTGGCCAGCCACGGCGGTGAAGAGCGAGTGGCGCACAATTTTCACTCGGGCTACCTCGTCAGCCTAAAGCGTTTCCCCGATGTAAAAGAGGTGCCTATTTATTGGGAGCCAGAGGACGCCAGGAAACGGGAGAAGACCATGATCCAATGGTTCAAGCGGCATCGGCCAGATGTGGTTTTTGGGATGGTGGTCCCACATTTTATTCCCGCGTTGAAGAATGCTGGCATTGTAGTGCCGGATGACGTCGCCATCGCCTCATTGAGCTGCACCGATGATAACCCCGAGTACGCGGGTATTGACCAAAAGGGGCCGGAAACGGGAGAGGCCGCCATTGATGTCCTGGTGGATGCCATCCAAACCGGAACGCGAGGCGCGCCCAAAGTTGCGCGGTATGTGTTGATTGAGGGCGAATGGCGGCATGGCGAAACTGCACCACGTGTCCTCACTACGTCGACAAAACGAAGAAAGAAAAAGGTCCTGGTGGCTTGATGGTAGCGCGACCTTTGAACAGTGTAAATGACGCGGCCTTTGTGCCGATTTCAGATCGTGAATACGATATTTGATCTAATTAGCTTACGTTTTTGACCACATGATGATTTTTCATTCCTTTTCCCGCGGTTCACGCCACTCTGCTTTCCGACCCTTCCTCCTCGCTACCATTTTGACTCTGGGATTTCAGGTCTCCCTTCAGGCAAACTTGATACCAGATTCGGGGTTTGAAGCTGTCGAGGAGAATTGGGGGGGACCGTTTGTGCCCGAGAAATACAAGGATGCCGGAGCGGAAGGCTTCATCGTTCGTGCTGGTGCGAAGAACGGGAATGCTTGCTTGCAGATGTCGTCGCAAGAAGACGCCCGCTACAGCATGTATCCGAGCGGAAAGCCGATGGCCGTCGAGCCCGGTGAGCATTTACGGATCAAAGCCTGGATCAAGGCCGGTGATGATTTTGAAGCGGTGGCCGGGACGCCGGGTGCCCTGATTCGCATTCCTTTTCGATTTGAGGATCGGGCCGACGGAGGGGTTGAGAATCAGTATCTGATCGACTGGAAAGGGAACGTCGTGACGGGCGATCACCTGAAGCGGTTGGAACTTGAGGAAGCTGTTCCCACGACATGGACTCAGATCGAAGCCGTGGTGGTGGTCCCGGATGACATGTACGAAGCCTCGCTCAATCTGTTTGTTTGGTCCGGAGCGGGTACGATCTTTTGGGACGACGTGGAAGTTGAGACCGTTGACTCGGACGTTAAGGCGACTCCGCTGGCTCAGCTAAAAAAAAAATAGGGCCGCGAACCACCGCGAAGAAGTTTTGGGCGTCGCTCGACTTTACTTATCCGGGTTTGGAGCCAGTCAAACTTGCTCTAGAAAAAGGGGATGAGGCGCTCGCCCAGAGAGAATACCTGAAGTTTCGGCGCACCGCTGATCTTCCTCGCTGGTTCGTTGATCCTACCGCCAAGCCGGAAAAGCCGGTTGCGCAGACAGGGGATCGCCAAGCCCGGGACACCTTGGCCCATAGAATTCAGCACACGTACGGATTTGTCACCGACCAACCGGTATCGCATGGGCCGGACTTTGACTGGTTTCATAATCCTCTGGATCCAGAGGATCCCAAGTTTAGCCCGCAGTACACGACGATCTTAAGTCGGATGCACTTTTGGGAGCACCTTGGTCGTGCGTACTGGAAAACCCAGGATGAAAAGTACGCCAAGAAATGGGTGTGGATGTTGGAAGACTTTGCCGCCGAGTGCCCGATGGAACCGTACGAAGCGCCGAGCAAAACTGAGCACTGGAAGACCATTGATGTCGGCCTCCGGATGGCGGGGAGTTGGCCCAACAGCTACCATCGATTTTTACATTCACCCGCCTTCACCCCCGAAGCCAATCTAACCTACGCTCGTTTGATTCAAGACAGTGCCAAGCGTTTGCTTTACGGCCTGTCGCTCGAAAATCGAGGCGGCAACTGGGTGGCGATGGAGTCCAATGGCCTCTATTCGTTAGCGACGTTGTTTCCAGAGTTTAAGGCTTCGGAAAGGTGGAGAAAGGTAGCGTTGGACCGCCTCCAGAAGGAGATGGACGTGCAAATTTACCCGGATGGCTGGCAGATCGAGCTGACGCCCATGTACCACCGGACGACGATCGATAACTTTATCGCCCCGATGCAATTGGCGCAGCTCAATGAGGCAGATTTTCCCCAAGACTACGTGGAGAATCTCCGGCGGATGTATCGAGCCCTGATTCTGGCGCAATCCCCAAGCGGCAACATTGTTCCGACCAACGATTCCAAGCAAGTCCATGGACGCAGTGTGGCCCGTGAGGCGTTGCGTCTCTTCCCTGATGATCCTTTGATCCGTTGGGCGGCATCAGGCGGCACCCAGG
>CAWUJC010000161.1:0-6114 GCA_963922355.1 uncultured bacterium
CGGTCGGCTCGCGTGGCCTTTGTCGCCAGCATTTATCGAGGCTTTGCCCTCCTGGAAATGGCGCGCTTGCCGGTCGAGCCCTCCTACTTCGATTTGGTCGATGGCGTCTTGGGAGAAGACATCGGCAAAGAGTTTCGCAACGAAGCCAGCAGTGGCCATAACATCGCCCTGGCCAGCGCCTCGGCCAACTTGCTCGGGGCCGACACCCGGGCACCAGCCGTACAGGCGGTGCTCGTTGCCGCGCAACGCGCCCAGGTGCTGCACGAAGGCTTTATCGAAGCGGCCCGTCTGCTGGAAGCAACGTATTATCGCTAAGCCTTTGCCGGAGTTTCCATTGACTCTTCCGGCCAACTCGCGCAAAACCAGACGATGAAGCAATGGCAATTTGTGAGCGCGACGATGCTCTCGACCATGGTCCTGCTGGCCTCGATTTGGTTGGTCTACTCCATGGAGGGCAACCGCGGCTTAGAGCAACAGATTCAGGGACAGGCGCAGCAGCTGCGGACGGTGCAGCAACTCCAGGGGGCGAGTAACAATTTGCTCCGGGCGATGATCCAAGTCTCAACCAAGAACGAGAACATGCGCGCTTTATTGGCCCGCCATGGCATTAACGTGAACATCCAGCCGCCGGCCGCTAATACGGAGGAGAAAAAGTAATGAGTGAATCCAAAGAAGCGAGCTACGGCGATTCGCGCGGATCGAGCAAGACCAAGTCGGCGAAGAAGGCGGAATCTGGCTTCACGTTTTTTCTGCCCTTCATGTTCCTTGCCATCTCCCTCTTGATTATTTTGACTTATCAGTTGGCGCTCACGTCCGCGCGCAAGGATGCGCTGACGCAGCAGCTTGTGCTGATGCAGAAGCAGGAACAGCAGGCTTCGCTTTTCAAGGCGTCGCTGCAGAGCATTGTCAATGACCTCCGCCAACTCGGGCAAACTGACCCTGAAGCGCAGGCGGTGGTCCGCAAGTTCATCACCGTCCAGCAACCTCAGCCGGGAGCCACGCCACCGGCGCCCAACCCCTAATTAGCTGAGGTATGAGTCGTGACGTGATTCAAGATACGCCTTTGCGTGCCGAGCACGAAAAGCTCGGCGCCCGTTTGGTTGACTTCCACGGCTGGCGGATGCCGGTGCAGTACAGCTCAATCATCGACGAACATCACGCGGTGCGGAAGGCGGCGGGGCTCTTTGACATCAGTCACATGGGCGAGGTCGTGGTCCGCGGTCCGCAGGCGGGCGAAGCGCTCAACCGTCTCCTGACGAACAACCTGGCCAAACTTGGCCTTGGGCAGGGGCAGTACACCCTTTTGCTCAACGAACGTGGCGGCGTGATCGACGACATGCTGGCCTATCGCCTGGGTGAAGAGGAGTACTTCCTGGTGATCAATGCGGCGAAGATCGACGAGGATGTGGCTTGGATGGAGCAGCAGCTCCAGCTTCTCGGGCTGAGTGATTTCACCTTCGAGCACCTCAGCGCGGAGTTTGGCGGTTTGGCTTTGCAGGGGCCTCGCGCCCAGGACGTGCTGGAAGTCTTTTTTGAAAACCACACCGTCCACTTGCCCGAGCGCAACGGCATCATCCGCACCCCGTGGCAAGAGCAGGAGTTGCTCGTCGCTCGTACCGGCTACACTGGTGAAGATGGCTTTGAGATTTTTGCCGCTGCCGATGTGATGGGGCGGGTCTGGACCGCGTTGCTCGAACATGGCGCGGTGCTTGGACTGAAGCCCGCTGGCCTGGGTGCCCGCAATACGCTGCGTTTGGAAGCCTGCCTACCGCTGAATGGGCAGGATTTATCGCCCGACCACACGCCACTCGAAGCCGGACTCGGCATGTTTGTTTCGACCAAGAAAGAGCAAGAGTATCCGGGTAAAGATGTGCTCACACTCCAACGTGAGGAGGGGCCACCGTCGCGTCTGATTGCTTTCAAGATGCTCGACCGGGGGGCTCCGCCACGTGAGCACTATCCACTTCTGGCTGAAGGCGAGACGATCGGTGAGGTGACGTCAGGCTCCCTTTCACCCACACTCGGTTTTGGGATTGGCATGGGCTACGTTCCGGTTGATTATGCCAACCCTGGCCGCCGGCTGGAAATGAAAGTCCGCCAAGCCTTGGTGGAGGTCGAAGTAGTTCCGAAACCCTTTTACAAGAGAGAGACCCCATGAACGTTCCCGAAGATTTGAAGTACGCCGAAACGCACGAATGGATTCGCCTGGAAGGCGACACCGGTACGGTAGGCATTACCGACCACGCCCAGAACGAATTGAGCGATGTGGTCTTTGTTGAGCTGCCCAAGACTGGTGCGGCTGCTGAGCCCGCAAAATTTATTGCCGTGGTGGAAAGCGTGAAGGCGGCTTCCGACATCTACTCGCCCGTGGCGGGTGAGGTCATCGAGACCAACAGTGCCCTGGAAGCCGATCCGTCTCTAGTGAATTCGGATCCCTACGGCGAAGGCTGGATCTACAAGCTCAAGGTCAGTGATCCAGCCCAATTGGATGCTCTCAAGTCGGCCGCCGACTATTCGAGTCAGATTAGTTAGAATCTGCTGATGCAGAACCGGTTAGCGCCACTATTTACCACAATAGTTATCAGCAAATCGGGCAAGAAATTCGATGATTGGGAAATGAACCAGCTTGCAATTTGGGCCGGAAACCTGAATGGTGACGCATGCTCGAACAGTCGTCTGCCGTTCCCACTCAACAGGACTTAACAACTGCTTCTCCGCTGGCGCCCACGGATGATTTCCTCCGCCGCCATTTAGGTCCAGACGACGAGCAATCTGCCGAAATGCTAGACTTCCTCGGGCTGCAGAGCCTGGAAGAATTGACCGATATCGCCGTCCCGGCTGCCATCCGATTTCGGGGAGAATTTCGCTTACCCCAAGCGCTCGGCGAAAGTGCGGCTCTCGCCGAATTAAAGGGCCTCATGGCCGAAAACACCGTCGCGAAGAACTTCATCGGCATGGGCTACGCGGGCACCCACACGCCGCCGGTGATCCTGCGCAATATTTTGGAGAACCCAGGCTGGTACACCGCCTACACGCCGTATCAGGCGGAGATCGCCCAAGGACGCCTGGAGGCGTTGCTTAACTTCCAGACCATGGTCACGGAGTTGACCGGCATGGACATCGCCAATGCCTCTTTGTTGGATGAAGGCACGGCTGCCGCTGAAGCCATGCAGCTCTGTTTTGCCAAGCGCAAGAAGGAAAGTGCGATGGCGATCCACGTGAGCGCGGAATGCCACCCCCAGACGATCGATGTGCTTCGTACTCGGGCCGAACCGCACGGCATTGAGGTTCGCGTGGCTGAAACCTTTACCGCAAGTGACGACTTTTTCGCCGCTGTCTTCCAATATCCTGGCACCTCGGGCGGGATCGAGGACCTGTCAGCTCCGATTACTGCCGCGCATGAGTGTGGCGCGCTGGCAATTGTCGCAGCCGACTTGCTCAGCCTTTGCCTCCTGCGCCCGCCGGGTGAGATGGGCGCAGACGTGGTTGTCGGCAGCACGCAGCGCTTTGGTGTGCCGATGGGCTATGGTGGCCCGCACGCGGCTTTCTTTGCCACCAAGGATGAGTTCAAGCGCCTGATGCCAGGGCGCCTGATTGGCGTCTCCAAGGACAGCTCAGGGGCGCCCGCTTATCGCCTAACTCTTCAGACCCGGGAGCAGCACATTCGCCGCGATCGTGCGACCAGCAACATCTGCACCGCGCAGGTTCTCCTCGCGGTTATTGCGGGGATGTACGCCGTTTACCACGGCCCCGAAGGACTGAAGCAGATTGCTGGCCGCGTCCACGCTCTAACCAAAGCCTTAGGCAACGGCTTGACCCAACTCGGGCACAAGCTCCGGCATGATCAGTTCTTCGATACCCTGCGCGTGGAACTGACGAACCAGACAGCGGATCAGCTTCACGCCGCGGCGGAAGAGGAGGGCATCAACCTTCGCTACTACGAGGATGGGACCATCGGCATCTCCCTCGACGAGACGACGCTGGCGGCTGATGTCCAGGCCTTACTGGACCTCTTTGGCGAGGATATCCAGCCCAATAAACCGACGACGGAAGAGTTGGCCGCTAAGGCACCAGATGCCATTCCGGCCGAATTGGTGCGTTCAGGGCCTTTGCTGACCCATCCTATTTTCTCCCTCTACCACACCGAGACCGAGATGCTCCGCTATCTCCATCGCCTGGAGTCGCGCGATCTTTCGCTCAATACGTCCATGATCCCGCTGGGCTCTTGTACGATGAAGCTTAATGCCACCACCGAAATGCTCCCGGTGACTTGGCCGGAAGTGGGGCAGCTCCATCCCTTTGCCCCGGCTGATCAAGCCCCGGGCTACGCTCAGCTCTTCCGCCAGTTGGAAGACTGGCTGGCCGACTTGACCGGCTTTGCGGGTATTTCTCTGCAGCCCAACGCCGGTTCGCAGGGCGAGTACGCCGGCTTGCTGGCCATTCGACGCTTCCACGAAGCCAACGGGCAGGGGCATCGTAAGGTCTGCCTCATTCCGTTATCGGCCCATGGGACGAACCCAGCTAGTGCCGTCATGGCCGGGATGGAAGTCGTCGCGATCAAGTGCACGGAGAACGGCGATATCGATCTGGAAGACCTCGCCGCCAAGGCCGAGGAACATCAGGACGACCTGGCCGCTATCATGGTGACGTATCCCTCCACCCATGGGGTGTTTGAGCAGGGGATCGGGGAGATTGTTCGTCTTGTTCACGAGAACGGTGGCCAAGTCTACCTCGACGGTGCCAACCTGAACGCCCAGGTCGGGCTCTGCCGCCCGGGTGATTATGGCGTCGATGTCTGCCACCTGAATCTCCACAAGACCTTCTGCATCCCGCACGGTGGTGGCGGACCAGGCGTCGGCCCGATTGGCGTGGCCCAGCATCTGCAGCCATTCCTGCCGGGGCATACGCTGATTGATAATACGGCAGGGAAACAGGGCGCGGTCTCCGCCGCTCCCTGGGGAAGCTCAAGCATCCTCGTCATCACCTGGCTCTACATTCGCATGCTGGGCGCTGAGGGCTTAAAGAAGGCGACTCAGATTTCGATCCTCAATGCCAACTACGTGGCCCGACAACTGGCCCCGCATTATCCGGTGCTCTACAAGGGCGAGGGCGATTTGGTGGCGCATGAGTGCATCATTGATCTCCGTTCCTGGAAAGAGCATGGCCTGGAAGTGGAGGACGCAGCCAAGCGTCTGATGGACTTTGGCTACCACGCGCCGACGATGTCCTGGCCGGTGCCAGGAACGTTGATGATCGAGCCGACCGAGAGTGAAAACAAAGCCGAGCTGGACCGCTTTTGCGATGCCATGATCGCCATCCACGGTGAAATGCAGGCCGTGGCTGAGGGCGAGATGCCGAAAAACGACAACCCGCTCAAGGGAGCGCCGCACACGGCCGAAGCCGTCACGGCCAACGAGTGGGAGCGAGCCTACACTCGTGAACAAGCGGCTTATCCGGCCCCCTGGACGCGTCAGTTCAAGTTTTGGCCCGCTGTGGGGCGGATCGACAACGTTCACGGCGACCGTAATTTGTTCTGCTCTTGCCCGCCAATCGAAGAAATGGCCGGGAACGGAGCTTAGGTTTCCTTCGCTTCCGGCTTTTCCTTGGCGCAGATTTCGTTAGCTTAGCTCGATGGTTATCCGATGCCTGTTGTTGGCTCTGGCAGCACTCTTGTGCACGCCGGTGCTGGTCACCGCCCAGAATTCACCGCCGCCAGGAATGGGCGCAAGGCCCATCCAAGCCAGCGATCTCATCCGCGTGACCCCGCGCCGGGAGCCGAACGGCCAAAAGCCGGGAGCTGACTTACAACTCAAGATCGAGGGTTTCCTCAAAAAGTTGCAGGGCGGACAGGTGAAGGAAGCCTACGTCCAGTTGCTCAGTGGTTCCCGCATTGCCCAGCAGCCAGATAAGGTGGAGCTCCTGATCGCCAAGACCAATCAGGCCTTTGGCGTTTACGGTAAGATGATCAAGTACGAAGCCTTCGATCTTTACAAGGTCGGTAACAGCATCGTGGTCTCCACCTACCTAACCAACCTGCCGGTCCAGCCGCTACGCTGGCGCTTTGTCTTTTACTAGCCAGCCAACGAGTGGACCATCATCGACGTTCGGGTCGAC
>CAWUJC010000162.1:0-6108 GCA_963922355.1 uncultured bacterium
CACCGCGCCCAAAAGTAACACCGCCTATGCTGGCCTGGCGGCGGCGGCGCAAGCCGTCCGCAAAGGCATCACCGTCCAGGTCCCCGAGCACCTGCGGAGCAACAGTAAGTTCAACAAAAAGGTCGGCGGTGGTTCGGGCTACGATTACAGCCACGATCACGAAGACGCCATCACCCCCGGCCAAAGCTACGGCGTGGAGCCTGGCACCTTTTACCAACCCGGCGGCAAGGGCTACGAAAAAAACATCGCGGAACGCCTGGCCTATTGGCGCCAACTCCGCGGCGACTCCTAGCCTTGTCTCTTACTCCTTGGTGGAAGCGAAGCCGAGTCCCACCCAGATCGGGTAGTGCTCCGCCCCAATCGAGGGTCCCACCTGCCGGTCCGCCACCAGCAGGTTCTTGCTCAGCAAGATGTGATCAATCGGCGTGGACGAAATCGACAGCCAACTAGGCCAAGTTGGCTGGTAGCCAAAGCCATGGGCGCTGTTGAACAAGCCCGTCTGGTTGACTAGCCGTTGGAAGACCGCATTGAACGGAGCGAGATTAAAGTTGCCGGCGAGGATGATATTATCTTCGCCCGGTAGCTTCTGCACATGGTCCACGATGGCGGCCAAACGACGATCGCGTCGAG
Organism: uncultured bacterium; assembly: GCA_963922355.1. Taxonomy (GTDB): domain Bacteria; phylum Verrucomicrobiota; class Verrucomicrobiia; order Methylacidiphilales; family UBA1321; genus CAWUJC01. Next base: position 631 of record CAWUJC010000162.1, read on the forward strand.
CAGCGGCTTCGGTCGAATCGACGGCCGGTTCGTTCGTCACGATCACCGTCAGCGGTTGGCCTTGGAGCTGATACGTGGCCACGATACTAGGCAGACCGTCGCGACCAAACTCTGGGTGTGACGAGGTCAACGACGGCTCTTTGCTTAAGATCGCCACGCCGTTGGCTCCGTTCTGCGGTTGACTCAATTGGTGGGGATAAAGGGAGCGCTGCGCCTCCAATTGCTGGAGCAAAGCCGGAGTGACGCCCACAAAGCAAAGGAGATCCACCTCGTGGCGGTCGGCTCGGGCCATCACCTCTTTAATGCTAGCTTGCCCGCCGTTGAGATTAATCAGCCCCGCCTTAAAGTCCTGCTCAAATGTGTGGCGGCTCGCATCAAAAAAAAGCGGAACCATGGGCAGGAAGCAAAAGCCGATCAGGAGCAGAAAAGCGACCAACGTTTTCCACGCCCGAAAGCACAAGGCCACGAGCGCGAGGCAGCTCAGCCCAATGAGGTGCTGCATGCAGAAATGGCTCAACAAGCCCATCCGCCAATGGAAGTCGCTCATATGCAGGCACACGACCACGCTGGCTCCCACAAAAAGGAAGAGCAGCAGTGTCAGGTTCAACCATTTGGGGCGGGCCAAGGTCATTGTACTGAGGGGCTATCTCAAAGTTGGCAGGATATTGCCCAAGACCGCGCGGACTAGCCAGCCCTATTCAGTCGGCGCAAAATCAACGTTCAAGCCAGTGGCAAACCCGACCCCGACATACAACGGATAATGATCTGAGCCGATGTCTTCCCCCACGTGAGCAGAGGCCACCCACAGATTCTTGGAGAGCAAGACATGGTCAATCGCGATTTGCAGCCAAGGAACGGAACTCGGCCAGGTTGGCTGGACGCCAAAGCCTAGCGCGCTGTTGTACAGTCTGGCTTGCGCCATCTCGGCGCGGAAGGAGCGCGAGAACTGCGTGGTGTTGAAATCCCCTGCGACCACGACGTGCACAAAGGTTGGGATGTTGGCCACGTAACTGAAGACCTCCCGAATCTGCTCGTCGCGCAGTTGCACATTCTCCGCCGAGACCGGTGGCACCGGATGCGTGCCAATAAAACAGACCGAGCGTTCCCGCATCTGAAACTCTGCCAGGATCGAAGGCACATCCGCTTCGCCCCAGTATTTGATCTCGTTGTGTTGCATGGGCAAGCGACTGAACAGAGCGATGCCGAAATTGTCACTTCGCGGCTTGGCTAGCACGTGCGGATAGTCTTTACGTAAAGGTTCCAGCGCTTTCATCCAGGCATCGTCCACTTCCAAAAGCAGCAGCAAGTCCGGCTGATGTTTCCGCACCGACGCCAAGAGTAAGTCTTTCTCCTGGTTGGTGGTGTGGACGTTGATCGTCGCCACCGTGAAATCCGCCTTCACCGTATGGCGGCTGGTATCGAAAAAGAGCGGCCACATCGAGTAACCGCAGATAAGTGCCAACCCCAGAAAGCCAAGCCCGAGCTTCCAGCACCGCAGCAGCAACGCCACGAGGGCCAGCAGACTAACCAGCACCACATACTGAAACTGAAAGTGGGTCAGCAAGTCCAGGCGCCAGTGCCAGCCTTCCAGATAAAAAAGCAGCACCACAATAGCCGCGATCACCAGGACAAGCAGCAAGCGGGAACTCCACCACTTTTGCCACCCTTCGCTCAGCTTGATCATGCCTTAGACTAGGCCCCCGTTACCGCTTCATGCCAGCCCCAAGCGCTTCCGCGTAGCCGGAAAGCTCCACGTAGCCATAGCCGCCCACCTCGCGACCAGCGCGCTGGCCTTTCACCCGGCAGGCTCCCTCCCAATACGCAATCGGCAAGAGCCCTGTCAGCGCCAGCTCCTGCTCTTTCATCATCGGTGTCACCGTGAGGGCCAAATCCAACTTGGGCACCGAGACCTCCCAGCCAGAAGGATACTCCGCTCCGGTGGTCGCGCTCTTCCAAGTTCCGGTGGGCTTGATGGTAAAGTCCTCACGCTTGAGGTGGGTCTTACTCCCGTTCTCGTAGATGAAGCTGCCCTTGCTAGAGGGATCGACCGAGCCGTCGTCCTGCCGCATGCCGTAGACCATCAGCTCGGTGTTGTCATCCAACTGGAGGCTAAACCAATCCCAACCATCTTGATTTTCCGCCAACGCGCTGGTGCTGAATTCGTGGTCGAACCAACTCGTGCCCTCGACCTCAAACGTGCGCTCGCCAATCCGCACCGTGCCGTTAGCCAGTAACCGAGTAAAGGCGTAGTAATGACTGGCGTTGCCCACCTCCGCCGACTTCTGGCTTAAGCCCGTATCGCCCGGACCGTGAAAGACCTTGGGCTTGCCGGGACGCAGCTCCAGCTCCAAGCCGTAATCTTCCGCTTGAGCCAAGATGCGGAAGCCCAGTTCTTTCTCTCCGCTAATCTCAAAAGGCAGGGGTAAGGCCTGCGCCGCCGCACGCTCAAAGGCGTTGGCCGTCAAGCCACCGCTCGTGATCTCCTGGGCGGGTTGAGGGGTTTCCGCCACGGGTTGGCCCAGCGGCTCGATCTGCCAGTCGCGGATCCACACCTTCATGTCTTCCTCGCTTGCTCCGGCCAGCCCAAGCGAGCCGCGCTCAACCACATCCGAGAAGTAAAACTCCCCGCCTTCGATGTCGCTCACCGCAAAGTGCGCAAACCAGACATCCCGCATCGCCCAGGCACTGCGCGTCTGCGCCGGCTCCGCCACGATGCCATAACGGAAAATGGTAAATTGGTAGCCAAAGTGCCGCCCTGTTCCGACTTCTTTGAGATTCCCGGTGTAGTACCACCACTCCGTCCGGTAGTCCGGATGCTGGCCGTGATCGCGCGGAAAAGCCCAGTCCCACGGCGTGACTGCCTGGGCCCAATCTTTTTTTGCAGCATTGTCATTTTTTTCGCTAAGTGAGCTATTCCCAGCACTTTGCGCTACTTGCGAAGAGTTTATCCACGCTAGCAGAATAATTGTAAGCACCTGCAAGTGAGAGGTTAATGAAGAGGCAAGGAATTTCTTTTTCACGACTTATTCACAATGGCGTTTGTCAACCACATAAGGTTACAGTTCTGTGTCATTCCATTTTAACGGCGGCCGCGATGTCGAGTTTGCCGGCCATCCGAGCCGGCCACCAGGCGCTGATCAAAGCCGCCAATAAAACCCAAATTGGTAGCGTAAGCAAAAATCCCCAGGGCGTGGCCCAGGCAATCGTCCAGCCGAAAAAGGCCACGTTGATCACGTTGCTCAGCAACCATGCCAGAGCCAAACCGGCAACCAAGCCGACCACGGTGCCCGCGAGCGCGATCAAGCCACTCTCCCAGAGCACCATGGCCTGCATTTGCCGACGGGATGCCCCCACCGCGCGGAGCACGCCCAGCTCGCGGGTGCGCTCGCCAATCAGGATAATCAAGCTTAAGAAGATCCCCAGGCCGCCGACCAGCAGACCAATCGTCTGCAGCAGATAGGTTACCGTGAAGGTCTGATCAAAAGTGTTGAAGACCTCCCGCCGGACTTGCTGGTTGGAATAGAGAAGGTATTCGCCCAACTCGCTGATGGCGGGTCGTATTTCTTCGCGTAACTCCTCCGCGGTGACGCCAGGTTTGGTGTACAGGGCGAGAGAATTGTAGGTGAGGTCCTGCCAATGGCGCTCGTAGGTGGCGCGGTCGAGCAAGATGATGCCGCGCTCGGTGGAGTAGTCTTGATACACGCCGCGGACTACTAGGTTTACGTTCCCCGTCGGTGTGGCCAGCTCGAGGACATCTCCCACCCCCTTGCTAAAACGGCGGGCGAACGGCTCGCTCACCACGACCGCATCCTGCCCCGAAGCCCCGCGCAGGATGGAAGCGCCGTCTTGCCCATCTGCCGTTGCCATAAAGTTCAGTCGAGCGCGATCTGCCGCCACGTCAAAACCGACCGCCACCACTTTGACCGGGCGCCCGTCATATTGCGTGCGGAGTTCCCGATAGCCGTTCCAGGTCGCGACGCCCTCCGCCTGGGTGACCACATCGGGGATCTGGGGATGAATCGTCTTGTTCGGCCCGATGTCAAGGTTCTCAGCGGGCGCGACGAAGAGATCAGCCTGCACGCTGCGGTAGAGCCAAGCTTCCACCGTCGTGCGGAAGCTGTGGATCATCACCGAGATGCCGACCACCATGGCCAAAGCGGTGGCCAGGGCGGCAATCGTCACGGCGTTGCGGTGAAGTGACTGACGGAATTGGACCGTCGCCAACTTCATCACCACCGTCGTTTGCGGCACGACCTTGGCCAACACTTGACTGACCAGGGGCACCAAAAAGGCAAAAGCCAGCAGGCAGAAAAGGGCGGAGCCAAAGCTGAGCACCGGCGGCCCACCGTTCAAACTCACCGCTGCCAAGACGGCGGAAATGGCCAGCAAAAGAAGTCCCACCACCACAAAGCGTCCAATGGCGAGCGACGCTTTCTGCGCCAGATGCCCGAGGCTCAAGGCCTCCACCGGTGGAATGCGCGCGGCTTCGCGGCTCGGGAACCACGCGGCCAGCAGCACCGCGCCGAGCGTTAAGAAGACAGCGGCCAAAATGGTGCCGGGAGAAATGAGCAGCTCTTGAATGCTCAAGCGGATGTAGAGCGAGGTGATCGTCTCCGAGACCGAAGCCAGCAACTGACCCGCCAGCGTGATCCCCAGCACCAGACCGAGTACCAGCCCCAGAACGCCGAGCACCAATGCTTCGGCCAAGAAAAGCCCCTGCACCTGCCGGGCGCTTAAGCCCAAGGCGCGGAGCAGGCCAATCTCGCTCCGCCGCCGAACCACCGCCGCCGAGACCGTATTGTAGATCAGAAACATCCCGACCAGCAGGGCCACCAGCGAAAGCGCCGTGAGGTTGAGCTGAAAAGCCCCGATCATCAGCTCGATCTGTGAACCGCGTCGGTCCGGCGGCCCCACCATGGCGTTGGCCGGCAGCCCTTCCAAGGCACGTAAGTCCTGAGCCACTGCGTCGGCATCCGCCCCTTCTTCGAGCAGGATATCGATCCGGTTCAGCTTCCCGACGTGGGCGAAATTCTCCTGCGCACTGGCAATATCCATGAAGGCCAGATGCTCGTCCAGGCCCGGCATGTCCTCATTCGGCCGGTAAAGATAACGAGCGGTGAATTCCTTCACGCCCTCAGCCGTCTGGACGCGCAGCTTGTCGCCATCCTTGCCCGTCTTCAGCCCCAGGCGCTGGGCCAAGCTTTCCGAAATAGCGATGACGGAAGGATCAGCACTAAAGGCAAAGAAGTCCTCCAGCGCGGCGTCGCCCCCCTCCTCTGCCTCGGGTTGGGAAGGACCAAACTGATAGGTGCGCAACGGCCCGTTGGTGAAGGCGTCAATCCCGATAATTTGCAGATACTCGCCCGGATGATCGATCAGCGCGGCGACCTCCTCCACCACCGGCGTGGCTTCCGCCACTTGGGGGTGATTCCGCACCGCCGGGTAGACGCTTTCATCAAAGCGCAGGCCATCGCCCGC
>CAWUJC010000163.1:0-6068 GCA_963922355.1 uncultured bacterium
AGCAACCCTCACGTAAGCAAGGCGTTGTCCAAGAGGCAAGAACCGCAGACGGCTGTCACCATTTTGTCACCGACTGCCCGCTTGCCACGCGGCCTTTGCGCCGTAGCCTGAGGGGATGGCAATGCAAGCAGATCTGATTTTTGACGGACATCCGGAACTGGCCGAAGGGCCGAATTGGTACGAAGGCGCGCTGTGGTGGGTGGACATCCATCAGGGGCGGCTCAACCGCTTTAACGTGGAGACGGGCATCAACGAAAGCCGGGGAACGGGCGACTACCTTGCGGCGGCACTCCCCGCCACCAACGGCAAGTGGCTCATCTGCGGCCAGCACAAACTCTCCTACCTGGATTGGACGACCGGTGAGATCGAGCACGTGGCCACGGTGCCGCGCGCGCTGGAGAAGCTGCGTTGGAACGACGCGAAGACCGACCCCGCGGGTCGCTTCTGGGGCGGGCAGATGGACTTCGAGAAGGTCTTCGAAGCCTCGTTTTACCGCTTTGCCGACGGCGAATTTACCGAGATTTTTAACGACGCTCGCACTTCCAACGGCCTGGCCTGGAGCAAGGCCGGGGATCGCATGTTTTACATCGACACGGGCACCAAGCGCGTCGACGTCTTCGATTTCGATCTGGAAAAGGGCGAAGCCACGAACCGTCGCCCGCTGGTGCAGTTTGAAGGCGATGCCAACGGTCGCCCGGACGGCATGACAATCGACAGTAACGATAACCTCTGGGTGGCCTGCTGGGCTGGTCACGGCGTGCGTTGCTTCGACGGTCAGACCGGTGAGTTACTTGAGACGATCGAATGCAGCACGGCCAACACGACCTCTTGCTGTTTCGGCGGCGAGAATCTGGATACGCTCTACATCACCGCCGCCTGCGAAGGCGAAGCGCGTCTGAGTGGGCTGATCCCCGGTGGTGGCCTCTACGCGGCCAAGCCCGGCGTGACCGGCCGCCCGGTGGATCTCTTCAAGGCGTAGATTTGAAGGTCGAAGTCGTCCCCTATCGAGCTGAGTGGCCAACCGCCTTTAAGCACGAGAAAGAAGCGATCCTGGCTCTAGGGCTGAAGACGTTAGTGCGGGTTCATCACATTGGGAGCACGGCGGTGGAAGGCCTAGCCGCCAAGCCGATTATTGACCTCATGTTGGAGGTGCAATCGGTGTCTGAACTCGACGAGCATAACGCCGCGTTCGAATCCCTCGGTTACGAAGTTATGGGCGAATTTGGCATTCCGGGCCGGCGCTACTTCCGCAAGGGTAGGAAGCTGCGGACGCATCAGATTCACGCCTTTAAAGTGGGGAGCCTGCACGTCGCGCGGCATTTGGCTTTTTGCGATTATTTGCGAAGCCATCCCGCCGTCCGAAAAGCGTACGGCCAGCTCAAACTCCAAGTTGCGCGGGAATGTGAGAACGACATCGACCGCTACTGCGACGGCAAGGACGGCTTCGTGAAAAAGCACGAAGCGCTCGCGTTGGCGTGGGCTAAGCAGAAGGCCTTAGGTTAGACTTTCAATCGTTGAGGACAACGACGCCTACCGGTGTAAGGATGTCTCATGACCAAAGGTCGAGCGCGGCGGGCAAGGGACTGCCCGCCCTACCTTCGCTTCGCGAAAGCCGTCCATATCGTGGAACGGCAGTTGGACTGGATCCAACGTCGCGTTGGCCGCCGGGACGTCGTCGGCTAGCGAGGAAGAATCGCCTTCGTGTTCTTTGTGGCCTTGGTGCGAAAAAAACACATGGCTTTACGCGGCGGCGCTGAAGCACCGCCCTCCGAATGACTTAGCGAACCTGGCGAACTCTGCGTGAAAAATTATTTCTCCTCTTCCAGCGAGTAGACCTTGAAGTCGGAGATCTTGAGCCACTTGGAATCGCCCATCATGCGGAGGCCCAGGTACCCGTCCGTGAAGACGGGGCCGTGGCTTTTGCCGTCGTCGAGGTAGTCGAAGACTTTGACGCCGTTGACCTCGGCAGCGATCCGGCCGCCGGACTTGAGGACGCGGATTTTATGCGGGCCGGGGCCTTGCTCCACGATGCGATCATCGCCCGCAGCGAGGAGGAAGAAGCCGTTGTTTTTGCGCAGGTTGGCGGTGCGGCGGACGATGTCCATCGGCGCGGCCCAGAAGGAAATGTGGTAGCTATTGTACTCGTCTTCCTTGAAGATGTAGTTGCGGAAATCGCCTTCGCGCGCGGGCATGCCGTCCTGGAAGATGGAGCCGCCGTCCGCCGCGGCGCGAGCGCCGAAGAAGAGGATGTGCAACCCGCGTTTCGAGTCGTAGGGCTCCATCTCGTACTCGACCAGGATGTCGTCCGGCATCCGCTGATTGAGCCACAGCACGACATGGCCAGGCATTTCCCAAACGGGCTTGCCGTTCTCCCAGCGGCTGGGCGGCGTGAAGTTGCCGGTCTCCAGGCGGAGCTTGCCGTCTTCGGTCTGAGCTGTGCCGTTGGCTTCTAAAACCCACTCGGCCTCCGGCTGGCGGACGCGCTTGTCACCCTCGAAGAGTTCGGTCTCGTTCACGACATCGAGCGGCTGGGAGAAGTCAGCGGCGTAGAGGAGTTTCTTGCCTTCGCTGGTGATCTCGAGCGGGCCTTCGAGCACCGTGCGGCCTTCGCCTTCCAGCGGCGGGAGCTGATCGTTCTTTGCCATCTGGGCGAGGGCCTCGCTGCTCAACGTCTGGTCAAAGAGTTCCAGGCCGGTGAGCTTGAGCTTGGCTTTGGCGTCGTCCTTGCCTGGACCGCCGACGGTCAGCTGGCCGGTCAGATCGGGGAGGCCATCTTCCCAGTATGGGATGGTGATCGGGCCGATGACTTCTTGCAGCGTGCCGTTGAGGTAAACGTCAAAGCGATGCGCCGGTGCATCCCAGACCCAGGCGATTTGGTACGGTTTCTCGCCCTTGATGCGGCCGAGCATGATGCGGGAGAAGTTCTCGTTGTAAGGCTTCTCCGGCGGTTGGCGCTTCAGCGTCATCTGGAGCGCGACGATCCGCGGCACGGACTTGAGGGACGAGTCAAACAAAGGGCTGGAGATGAGCGGGACTTCCGGCTCCCAGCCTTTCGCGCCACGGGCGGCGGAGGCGAGGATGGTTTCGGCGACGGAGAAATCCAAGACCAGTGTGCCCCGGGGCGGAAACTTCCCGCCGGGGAGGTTGAGCGTGACGGCTTGTTGGGGCGCAGCGGCGAGTTGCGGGGCGTCGGCGGTAACGAGGGGGGCGGAGGCAAGGGTGGTCGTCATGGACATGATGAAAAAAAAGCTAACACTAAGGGAGAAAGAGTGGGACAGAAGCTTCATGGATGGTGAGCAATCGGCTGGGATTTCGGCGCCGACGGGGACGCGGCGGATTCTTTTTGGAAGGCCGCCACGTTGGCCGGATCGATCCAAATGTCGCCCGGGGTTTCGGGATCAAAGGAGACGCTGACCGTCTTTCCCCCCGGCCACGTGACGGACAGGGCGTGCGGCGAGAGTTTCTCCACCGTTGGTTCTTCTTCTCCGTCTTTCCAAGCGAGCAAGGCGGCGAGGAAGTGGTTCTCCCCGTCGACAAAGTCGCGGGTGATCCAGAGGTTGTTCCAGACCGGGATTTGCTTGAGGAAGTCGGCTTCGGGATCGACCTGGCCTTTCAACGTGGTGCTGGCCAAGCGCTTCATCCGCTGCTGGACGATGGGGCCGAAGTCGAAGCCGGTGATCGGGTTGACGTAACCGGCGCGCCCATCTTGATTGAGGATGGTGAGGGTGTCGGCCTCGTTGGCGAAGACGACCTTCGCGCGGGTGTTGTTGACCTCGTAAGAGAAAGTGCCCTCCGTTTCCGTGAGTTGAACGGGCACGCGCTGCGGAACTTTAAAGAGGAAGCTGGCGTTGGCGGGCTTGCCGTCTTGGCCTTCACCTCCTGAGTTAGCCAGGGCAAGGTCATCGTAGATGGCGTACCAACGTTGATCGGCAAAGACCACATGGCGGATGACGCGCTCGACGCCCGGGTGCTTGAAGTAACAGTTGGTTACATCCGCGGCCCAGTAGACGTAACCCTCGCCTTCTTCCCACGCCAACAGACGGGCCATGAAAGGCGGCTGCTCCGGCTCGGCGTAGGTTTGGTTGTACTTATAGTCCTGGCCTTCGCCATTAATGAGGAGGCCGTTATGCGACATGGTCGCCCGGCAATAATCATTCATGAACTTGTGGTTGTCGCCGCCGGTTGAGATGGTCTCGCCAAAGGCATTCCAGACAAACGCGCCGTCGGAGCAATAGGAGTGGCCGGTTTTGCCTTTCGGGCGGGCTTGCATCTGGAGCTGGACGGCCTCGCCCATCTTCGCTGCATCGGAGGGGCGCTGGTTGGCGGCAAAAGCCCAACCCGCCACGCGGAAGGCCTGGGCGGTTTTTTCGTCCATCCCGTTAGCCTCGGGCAGGTTGAGGCGGTGAAAGGCCAAGAGCGGCAGCCACGTGTGGCGGTGCTGGGATTTCCACCCACCGCGAAACTTCCATTCCTGGAACCCCTTCGCCCGGTAGGCGTAGCGCGGTTCCTGGGTCAACCAAGCCAGCATCCAGGCGTTCATCATCTGGTGCTGCTTCATCACGATCATGCTGGGCCACTGGTCGCCCCAGGGTAGGCGGGTGGCGCCGAGCGGGATGACCTGCGCGTACCAGTCGCCCAGGCCGCGGAGTTGCGGGTTCTTCCCCAGCTGGAGTTCCGGCGCCACGAGGTGGGCGTAAAGGAGCCCCTCGAGGTAGGTGCCGCCCTTTTCGGTGCCGTAGCCCTGGCCTTCGTTGTAAGCCTCTTCCGGTCCTTGGCTGGCGCTGACGCCGGTCATCCAGTTCAGCACCATGGGGAGGATTTTGTCCGCGGTTTCGGATTCCCCCGCCAGGCTGAGCAGAGCGGGCATCGTCCAGCACGTGTTCTGGTAAGGATGGCTCGCGTTCTTTTGCGCCATGCCCAGGGGCTCCATCTTGCCATCGTGCTCCCAGCTTCGGCCGCCAAAGAAGATGGCGTTGAGGCGCCAGTCAATGGCCTGGCGGATTTTGGCGCGCTCCGCGTCGGTCAGGTCGTCGTAGAGCCAGTCGTAGGAGAGGGCGAGGAACTTGGGGATTTCCACCGCGAACTTGTGCGGGTTGCCGTGCCATTCGGGCGAGGAGAGGCCGCCGATTTGGTACTTGGTGAAGTCGACCAACATGTCTTTGGCCGGGGCAAATTTTTCGTCACCCGTGAGCCGATACGCAAAGGCCGTCGTGGCGATGCCTTCCGCCATGGAGGCAAAGGCCAGGCGCTCAGTCCGCTTCAGGTTCCACACGTTGATCTTCGGCACGTCGGTCGCGGGCAGGTTATTCCACCACTTGGCGCGGGTTGCTTCGTGCGCCTTGAGCATCAGGTTGCGCAAGAGCTTCTTCTGGACGTCGTCCTGCTCGATGGCGGTCTTCAACGCCGTCCAGTTGCCATCCTTCGGGCCAAAGCGTGGACGGGGAATTTGCCCGACCGCGTTAGCCGTGGTTGTGATGCCAGTGCGATCCCAGGTTGGTGTCTCGGCACTGATGGTGAAGCGACGGACGTCACTCCATTGCTCCGGCGCGTCCTTTTCACCGTCTCTCGCGATGCGCCAGTACCAAGTGCCGGGGGCCAACGGAGCGAGTTGATTGTAAAAGTTCCAACGGGTGGTGACGTCAACGACGGGTTGGGTGAACGTCGCGCTGTCGGCGACCTGAAAGCGGAAGGTCTTGAGGGGGACGGTCGCTTTCTCTGTTTCGGGGATTTGAATCTCCGGCAAGTAGCGCCAGGAAAAACGGGGCGGGTTGACCTGCGCGGCCTGGCCGTCACCGGGGCGAAAGTTGAGCGTCAGCGGATAATTCCAGGTGGGGTTGAAGGCGATGAAGGATTCGGCGGCGGGAATGTTGGGCGCGGGTTCCGGTTCGGGTTCGGCTGGAGGCAGGGGGCTGAGCTCGGGCTTGGCCTCGTCGGTGGTGGCGAGGGGAGCAGGCTTGGGTTGAGCCGCTGCCTTGGTGGTGGGATTAGCATTCGTAGCAGCGGTTGTTTTTGGAGCGGATACCTCTGCTGGAGATGTTGCTTTCCCCTCGCTGGCCTCGGGTTGGGGT
>CAWUJC010000164.1:0-6059 GCA_963922355.1 uncultured bacterium
GAGTGAATCTGACATTGAAGACCTCTCTGAGTTAACGCGTGTTGCAGAATCTCCAATTGCTGTCGCCGCGGGCAAAGGAGCGCGACCTCCCCCCACGAGCGAGCTCGCAACCCCTCAAGCCCTTCCTGTTGGAGAAAAGCGGCCACGTCATCTGCGGCTGCTTGCGCTAACTCGGTCACTCCGGGCTTCTTCTGCTCCGTTTCTGTTACCGTTTGCCTGATCGGCAAGCGCATGACCTGTCCATCCCGCGCATTGCCTCCGGGTTGTAAGGGCATGCAGGAAGTTTGTCCCTGCTCTCCCGTGAGTAAGTTAGGCATGACGCCATTCACCCAATTGACGACGGCATGATCACATCGAAACGTGACCTCAAAAGCTTGCTGCTGTTCGGTGCTGTAGTGGGCATGCTGTTCCAAGTAAATCGCCAAGTCTGCTCGGTCCGGATAGATGCTTTGCTGAGGGTCCCCCACCATCACCAACCGATCGCCGGCCAATCCTCGCAAAACTTCAAATTGAGCGGGATCAGTATCCTGAGCTTCATCTAAAATCACGAGGTGATTTCTCTCGTTCAGCTCTTGTTGGATCGTGGGGAGGCGCAACAACTCGGCGGCGAAGGAAATTTGATCGTCGTATGTGAGCAGGGCCTGTTCGCGTCGATACTCCCGACAGGCGTTTGCCAGACTTCCAGCTAGTTGCACAAGCGCCTGCCGCTGCCAAGCGCGGAGAGGCTCCAGCGCTTCTTGCCAAACACGAAGAAACTCCTTTCCCTTACTTGCTGGAATCGGCCAGGTTGCTTGTCGATCCCCCTCGAGCAAGCTGGCCATAAACCTTCTCATTCTCCCTTGAGAAAGCTCCACCGTTTTTGCACTTCGACCTGTCGCAGCATAAGCTAAAACCGCTTCCGGTTGGGGAAGTGGCCTTGGTAGCAGCGGTTCCATCTCGGCCTCTTCTCTCTCCTTCGGCCACGTTTGCACCAAGCGTTGCACCGCATCGAACGGACATAGTTGAAGCACCGCCCGGCAGCCAGGATCTTGGCGCAACACGGCATCGGCCTCCGGACTGGCCCAAAATGCAGGCCACACTTGGTCGTCCCGCTCCACCAGTTGCGGCGATGGAGGCAGCCCCACCACGTGGCCGTAAGTACGCAGCAGCCGAACACATAAGCTGTGAATCGTCCCAAAGAAACTTTGATTAAAAGCCTGAGCGATTTGAGGCGAAACATTCGCCTCCTGTAAACGCAAACGAGCGCGCGACTGCATCTCCTGTGCGGCGCGCTTCGTGTAGGTGACCACGATCAGCCGAGGCAGGATGTCCGCGGCATCATCACGCTTCGCGAGTGCCAAGATACGCTCGGTGATCGCGTGGGTCTTTCCCACACCTGCCGGAGCGATCACGGAAAAAGCTTGATCCGTTTGCTCGCAAAAAGCCTCCCGCGCCGCGGCATCTGGAAGACGAGTAAAGGTCGCGCTCACGCCAGCCTCCCCCAGGTTGGATGCCTCTGCTGCCATTTACGTTTCCCCACTTTATCTGGAATAGACAAGGTCGCGAGAGGGAGAGTTTCCGTGCTTTGGAAAGCATCGCGCAGCGGATGTCGCCATCCGAAGCTCCCGGTGTTTTGGAGATAGACCAGTTCACGCCAGGCCGATTCGAGTTCCTCCAAGACGTCCGTGCCCACCACCTCGCTCAGGCCATCTCGCGGCGATACCATCGCTACAGTCACCTCGGCCTTGGCCATCTCTGAGAGGAGCAAGGCGTAGAGGGCAAGTTGCACACCTCCCGCATCACGCAGCATTTTACTCACCCGAAATTCACTTCGCGTACCCGTCTTGTAGTCGAGAATGAGGAGACGGGATGCTTTCCGCCAATCGCTGGCATCGGCCAACAGCGTATCCACCCGCCCGCGTAGCCACAGATTTTGCCCTTCTCCCAAAGCCAACGGACGTTCGCTCAACAACCATTCCGTGGCGGCATGATCAAGGTTCTCCACTTGCTCCCAACTCACCGCCAGATCTAAAGTCAACCCGAGCGCCTGCTCCCAACGCGCCAGCCACCAAGCTGGCAACGGTTGGTTTGCCTGCAGCCAAGCCTCGTCTACCCGGTCACGAAAGTCCCGGGCTTTGCGGCGCAGTACATCATCCCGCTGCACCTGGTCCGGAAAACAGACAAGTGGTGGCCATTCACCTTTCGGCAGGTCTCGTGGTCGGGAGACAAGAGCCCCAAGCCATTGATGTGTCCAGACACCTCGACTTCGCGCGTTAAAAGCGTCGGTGGTGAATTCGATGCGGGGTGCCACGCCTAGCAAGTACTGCAAGAAAGCCGTCGCTGGAGCCTGCAAGGCACGCTCCCATTCTCGGCAGGAAAGCCGAAGGGGGCGAGGCGGCGTGCTTCCGGGCTGGAGCGTAAATTCATAAGGGCTGTATTCTTCACCAGCGCGGCGTTGCCGGTACGCTTCCAGGTGGGCAGTCGATCTGGCCTTTTCTTCGAGCTGATCAAGATCGCCGAGAATTACCTTCGCCCAGGCCTCGCTGCGTTGAGCCAGCTTGCGACACGCTTTTTCCTCCAGCCCACCGCGGGGGAAATGCTCTGATTTTGTCTCGCGTACTGCTTGGAGAAAGAATTCACTCGGCAGGAGCGGCAATGAAGGTCGCGTCTCCTCCCCCAAGTGAGCACTGCAAGCCAACACCGTCCCCTGCTCCTCCCTCATCGCCCAGCAGGCAAGGAAGGCCCTCCGAGCGCGAGTGAGCGCTGCCTCCATCTCAGCCGGCCAGGTGTATCCTGGCGGCAGCACCTCTTGCCCCTCGCCTTGCTTCCCTTCCCGCACCAAACGCCGAAATTGAGCGCGCAATTGACGCCGCCATTCCAGGCTTTCGCGTCGGGAGAGAAAAGCGTCTTCCTGTACGACCGGGGGTGAGACGCCCTCCGTCAAACCGGCCACGTGGAGATGCGTCCAGCTTTGCCCGGCTGCTTCTCGGGGCGTGAGAAGATGAACCTTGGCGTAATAGTGATGGGTTTCGGCCGGACGCGAAAACTCTCGCGTCTCATTGAGGGCTTGGAGCCAGGAAAGAAAATCGGAGCTTCGTAGCAACCACGTGCCGCCGCGTTCGATGACATCATCAAGCCGAGGTTGGAGGAGTTCAACTCGCTCGTACCAACCCAGTTTCTGAGCCTGTTGCACGAAACTATCCCAGAGCAGCTGCAGTTCCCCTTCCCCCGGCAACGCTGACAACTGGCGCAGAAGCTTTGAGGTCAGACGGCTGCGTTCGCTGAGTTGGACGCTGTCTTCAATCCAACTCGCAAGCACCGGCAACTCTTCCGAAAGCACTTGCTGGTAGGCGCCCTCTAGCGCTCTTTCGACTTCGCGAGAGTCAAAGCTGCCCGCTGGCCCGGCTTCAGCCAAAGCGCGGACCACGGCGGGCTCCAACGCTTCGATCAAGGCGAGGAAAGTCGTTAGCTGGGGGGTAGCCAGATAATCGAGCCAACGTTGCCAAGCCGCATCTTCGAGCATACCCGGACGCCGGTAGCCAAAACGACTATGCGCGGGGATTCCCAGAGAGGCCAACTCTTCGGCCAACAACAACCCGAGTGGAGCGCCGGGTGGCACGGCGACACAAATCCGCGCGTCAGGATTCTCGGCCAGCCAAGTCGCCACCTGCGCGGTAATCACTCGGGCTTCGGTCGAGACATCTTTGGCCAGATGAAGCGCGACATCTGGAATGGCCTGCTCCGCTACTTCGGTTGGCTCCAGCTGTTGGTAGGCGCCAAAGCGCTCTTCCAAAGTGGAGATCCAAAGCTGATCCGCTTCCTCGCCGGGTGATGTTGGCGGGTACAGGCCAACGGTGGACTCGCTGCTGGCTTGAATCAACGCTGAGAGAAGCGGGAGCAAAGCCCAGTCCTCTCCGGTAAACCCCAAGGTCAACGAGGCGGAAAAAGCAGGCCCACGCTGGCTTGCTTCTGCCTCCAGCCTAAACCCCTCTTGCTGGCTCGTTTGCCAACCTGCTTCACGCATCACTTCCTGGGCACGTTGGATAACGACATGGAGATCGGGCGAGAAAATCTCGGTTGCCTCCACACCTGTCTCCCAGACGCGATCCAAGACCTGACGAAATGCTCCTGGATCTGACACCACGGCGGCCGCAGATCGGTTCCGGGGATTGTGTTGGAGAACACTTCTGGCTGCGAGGCGCAGAACCAAGTCCAGCGTTTCTCGCGATAGCACGTGGGAGTTCGTTTCCCCATCTTGTGCCCGCAAGGACAAACGCACTTCCGGGGGCGTCCACACTTCCACACCCAAAAGATTCAGATTCACCTCCAAAGCTCGCTGCTTAAAGGCAAAAGCCGCCGTACGGTGCGGCACGACGACCACGACCGGGTGCAGCTGCCGCCAGGCGTTTGGCCCCTGTTTCCGCAACCACGGCAGCGCCACTTGCTGCCAGAGCGCCTCAGGGGAATCGCCCAGAAAGAGGCTCGTTTTCGGTTGTACGTCGCGGGGCTTTCCCATGCTGGCTCATCGTAGGGTGGACCTGATCGCTTGGCAAATGTCGTTGTCGCGATCAAATTTAGGCGAACTAATGACGGCCATTAGATCGCTGAAGTTGACTTTCTGACACGGTGCGTGAGTTTAGGCGCATGGCGTACGACTCGATGCGAGATTTTGCCAACACCCTGGAACGCGAGGGAGAGTTGGTGCGAATCACCGAACCTCTGAAGACGGACCTGGAAATTACGGCGATTGCCGACCGGGAGATGAAGCAACCTGGAGGCGGCAAAGCCCTGTTGATCGAACGCCCCATTCTCCCCGATGGCCGCGAATCCGCCTTTCCCGTGCTGATTAACTGTATGGGCTCGGCCCGACGGATGGCCTTGGCGCTGGAGGTCGATGAGGTGGACACGGTGGCCAACCAAATGGCCTACCTGATGAAGGCCAAGCCGCCGCGCAATTTTAGCCAAGCCTGGGAGCTTTTACGCAACGGCATCGACGTCGTGCATGCCCGGCCAGCACGGGTGAAGTCCGGGGCCTGTAAGGAAGTGATCTGGCGGCTTGATCAGCCCGAAGCAGCCGGCGACGACAAGCGGAACCTCAACTCCCTCCCGATTCTCAAGTGCTGGCCGCAAGACGGCGGCCCCTTTGTCACCTTCCCCACGGTCTACACCCAGGACCCGGACACCGGCGAGCGTAATATCGGCATGTACCGGATGCAGGTCTACGACGGCAGCACCACAGGCATGCACTGGCAGCTCCATAAGGTGGCAGCCCGCCACGGCAAGCGCTACTACGAGACCGGCCAAAGGATGCCAGTGGCGGTGTGTCTGGGAGGCGATCCCGTCCTGACCTTTGCCGCAACCGCTCCAATGCCTGATGGCTTGGACGAAGTCCTCCTCGCTGGCTTCCTCCGCAAGAAAAGTGTGCCGCTGATCAAATGCGAAACGGTGGACCTGGAAGTCCCGGCCAATTCCGACTTCGTCATCGAAGGCTATATTGATCCTAACGAGCCGCTCCGTCCGGAAGGGCCCTTTGGCGATCACACCGGTTTCTACACCCCGGTGGACGATTACCCCGCCTTCCACGTCACCGCCATCACCCATCGGGAAGACGCCGTCTACCCCTGCACTATCGTAGGCAAGCCGCCGATGGAAGACTTCTACCTCGGCACCGCCAGCGTTCGCGTTTTCCTCCCGGTCTTTAAGATGAACTTTCCCGAGATCGTTGACATGGCCCTCCCCGCGGAAGGCACCTTCCACAACCTCGTGTTCGTCAGCATCAAAAACCACTACCCCTACCAGGCCTTCAAGATCATGCACGGGCTCTGGGGTATGGGGCAGATGATGTTCACCAAGTACATCGTCGTGGTGGACGCCGACGTCGATGTCCACAATACGAGTGACGTACTCTTCTACCTTTGCGCCAACACGGACCCGGAACGCGACAGCATCACCACGAAAGCCCCATGCGACAGCCTCGACCACGCGCCAACCGTGCCCAACATTGGTACGCACATTGGCTTTGACGCCACCACCAAGCTACCGGGCGAAGGCTACACCCGCGGCTGGCCGAAGGAAATGGA
>CAWUJC010000165.1:0-6050 GCA_963922355.1 uncultured bacterium
AGGATGTCGTAAATCTGGGTCGCAATCGGCTTCTCTGCTTCCGGAATGGCGTGATTCAGATGGACCGACTTGGCCGTCGCCACACCTTCTGCCACACCGCCCAACGCCGGCAAAATTTGATCCAGACGCTTGCCTTCGGCAATCATCAGGCCGGTACGGAAATTACGACTTTGCTCACTCATCGCGGTGAGCATCAGGTCACCAATCCCGCTCAAGCCAGCAAACGTCTCGGGTTGACCCCCGAGGCGTACGCCAATGCGCTTCATCTCCGCCAGGCAGCGAGTCAGCACCCCGGCCATGGCGTTTTCGCCCAGTTCCAAGCGCCGGCAGATGCCCCCCACCAGGGCGTAGATATTCTTCAGCGCGCCGCCCAACTCGACGCCGGTTAAATCCGTGGATCGGTAAAGACGGAAGGTCGGCTGGTGGATGAGTTCCTGGAATTGTCGGGCCAATTCGTCGTTCTGCGCGGCGACCACGCAAACGGCAGGCAGCTCCTTCACCACTTCGGCCGCAAAGGTCGGCCCGCTGAGGGCCCCCACTTGCGCGTCGGGCCAAATGCTGGCGACGATTTCGCTCACGCGCTGGCCGGTCTCGATTTCCATGCCCTTGCTCAAACTCAGAACAGGCACCTCCGGCGGGGGGAGCTTGGCGAGCGTTTCGCGAATGTGCTGGACCGGCAAGCCAACCAGGAGGAAGTCCGCCCCGGCCCAGTCGCGGGAAGTCTCGGTGTGATGCTGGTACTCCACCACATTGCCGCGGCGTTCAACCAGGTGGCCAACCGCGCGGCCCCAGGCACCGGTGCCCAAAACACGAACTTTGAAGGACTGGCTCATGACGACTCCTCTTGATCTTCGGCTTCATCGGCCGATTTCGCATGCTTCTGACCAATCTTCGGCTCTTCGCCCCGGCGCAACCGCTCGATGTTGCTCCGATGCCGGTACACCCCCAGCGAACCCGCCACGAGGCCAAAAATTGCCAAGACGTAGGAGCCTGGGTAGAAAAAGACCACGGCAAACGGCAGGGCGATCGAAGCGGCGATGGAGGATAAAGAGACAATCCGGCTCAGCGCCAAGACGCCCAGCCAGATGATGATCACCGTCGCGCACGCCCAGGGAATGATGGCGAGCAAAGCCCCGGCACTGGTGGCGATCCCCTTCCCGCCCTTAAAGCCCAGCCAGGGGGTGTAGTTATGGCCGAGGATGACGGCAATGCCACAGGCCACGACAAGGAGGTCCAACGTTTCCGTCTCCGGCCAATGCTCGATGAGCAAATCCAACACGAAAACCGGCAGGAAGCCCTTGAAGAAATCCGCGATGAAGGCGATCAGCCCCCAGGAGGAGCCCAGCACGCGCCAGACATTGGTCGCGCCAATATTGCCGCTGCCGTGCTCGCGAATATCGAGCCCCTGGGCCTTGCCAATGAGAAAGCCAAACGGAATCGACCCCACCAAAAAAGAGACGAGTGGCCCGACCAGAAAGAGGATCAGCCACCAGGTTGACGTCGGTTCAGCAGGCATTGGGATGTGATGCTTAAGGTCTATCTGCTTGAGAACAAGCGAAAAGCAACTCTCCTCAGGCGGGAAAATTGTTTGCCCAGGCCAACAAAAAACTTTTCGTGCTCGGGAGTGTCGTTATTATTTACGCAACTTGCTAGGTTAAGTAGCCCTTTTGCCCGTGAAAATTGCTATTCTCCACTACACCAGCTGGCCGGAAATCGGTGGGGTAGAAAATGTTGCGCACGACCAGGCCGCACTCCTTTGCCGCCAGGGGCACGAAGTCCTCCTTATTTCCGGCCAAGGGAAAGATCCGGACGACGGCTACGCCTTCACGACACCCAAGCAGTTAGCCCCTGATTATCCCCTCCACCTGGACGTTCGCAAGATTCTCGACAGTGGCCAAGCGGACCAGAATTTCAACAAATACCGCGCCGAGCTGGTGGAGCTGCTCCGCCCCATGTTCAAGGAAGCGGATGTGACCATCGTGCACAACATCTTCACGATGCACTTTAATTTGCCGCTGACGCTGGCGCTGCACGATTTGAGTAAAGAGTTCCGCATGATCGCCTGGACCCACGATCTGGTCGCCGGGGGCAAGTCGGACTACGCCCTGCCCAACCCGGACAAACCGCCGTGGAATCTCATGAGCATGGCCGCCGCCAACGTCCCCTATGTGGCGGCGAGCGACCAACGTCGTAACGAGATCGAAGCCGCGTTGAAGCCAGTGCCGGACGTCAGCGTCGTGCCCAACGTGGTGGACCTCGGTCGCCTCTTTAACCTCAGCCTGGAGATGCGGGAATCACTCGAGGCGCTGGCTCTAGCCGAACGCGATTTCATCTTCCTGCTCCCGTCCAAGCTTCTCGTCCGCAAGAACGTTGAGTTTGCGATTGAGATCATCAAGAAACTCAAGGAAGACGGCCGCTCGCCGCTGCTGCTTATTACCGCCCCGGATGAGAAGTACAACAAGGCGGCCCAACAGTACGCCAAGTTCTTGCACGACAGTCTGCCCTCTAAGCTCAAGCGCTACGTCGTCTTCGTGAACGACTTCTTCCCGGTCGAGCAACGCATGCTCGTCGACCTTTACTTGATCGCCGACTGCCTGCTCTTCCCCTCCAAGAGCGAGGGCTTCGGCCTGCCGCTCATTGAAGCGGCGCTCTACCGCCTGCCGATCCTCTGCAACACCGTCCCGGCCTTCTGGTCCACCCAAGGTGAAGGCTGCTTTACGCTGGAGAAAATGGAGCAGCTCGACGACGCGATTAACTGGCTGGAGAGCCAACCCACCTTCCGCCTCCAGCGTCTCGTCCGCCGCCAATTCGACGGCAAATATATTTATCGCAAATTCTACAAGCCACTGCTTGAGTCGGTGGAGTCCGCTCCCCCGATTGCTTAGACAGGCAGCCCGTGCGGGAGCGCCCTTTTCTACCTTTAACCGGCACTCCCATCATGATCGAGGAAATCGAATTTAACGGCTGGAAGCGCAACCTGCAGATCCGTGCAGGTGGCTTTGAACTGGTGATCACCCTGGACGTCGGTCCACGCATTCTGCGTTACGCCTTTGAGGGCGGCGACAACGTCTTCAAGGAGTACCCGGAAATGATGGGAACGTCCGGCGAGGACGAATGGACCATCCGTGGAGGCCACCGCTTCTGGACCGCGCCGGAAGGCAAGCACAGTTATGCCTTGGACAACAAGGCGATCGACTACAGCAAGGAAGGTAAGCGCGGGGTGGAAATCGTCTCGCCCAAGGCCAAGGCTTTTGGTTTTCGTAAGAAGCTCCGCGTGATGATGGACAAAGAAGGCGGCGTCACGGTTGAGCACGAGTTGGTCAACATCAGCGACGATCCGCTCAAACTCGCCCCCTGGGGCCTCTCGGTCATGCGTCCCGGCGGCAGCGCCGTGATCCCGCAGCCAGTACTAGGCAAGCATCCGACCGAGCAACCGGAAGGGACGCCGAAAAATCCTAAAGACCTTTTGCCCAACCGCAATCTTGTCCTCTGGAACTACACCAATCTTTCCGATCCCCGCCTGGAACTGGGGCCAGACCTCTGGCGGGTGCATCAGCGTCCTGGCCTACCTGCGACCAAGCTTGGCCTCTTCTACCGCGGAGGCTGGTGCGGCTACCAGCTCGTCGGTCAGGTCTTTGCCAAGAAGATTGAGATGCGTAAAGGCAAGCCCTACCCGGACGGCGGTTGCAATCTCGAGGTCTTCACCAACAACGACATGCTGGAGTTGGAATCCCTTGCTCCTGCCGTGCCGATCAAGCCGGGTGACTCCGTTATCCACACCGAGAAGTGGAAGCTCGTCGCCCAGCACGAGCCCCTCGACACGCCCGAAAAAGCCAACGCTTTCTTCGGCTCGCTCGAGGACTAGCCAGCGTGAGACTGGACCCAGCAGCGTGACGCTGGCCCCCGTTTGTTTCTTTCCAAGAACTTGGTCTGGAATGACACAAAGAGTGCAGCTCTCTCGATCGATTGCACTCATTTGCGCTATTGGCTGCCTCTCCATTAGAGACTAGATGGGTGCAGCTTCAAGCTGCCCCCCCGAGTTTTTACAGCTCGGGCGAAACGTTCTTACAGTTTCTGCGTAACACTTTTTACGCAGAAACAATCGAATCGATTCGCGCCATCACCTCATCGGTGAGTAACGGAAGGACTTCCAGCGCCTTCATGTTCTCGGCCACTTGCGAGCTTTTGCTCGCTCCCGTAATCACGGTGCTGACATGCTGGTTCTTTGCACACCAGGCGAGCGCGAGGAGTGGCAAGCGAACCTCCAACTCATCACACAATAGGCCGAGTTGTTCCAGCTTGGGGAAGATGGCTTTCGCCTCATCGCCTTCAAAGCGCTCCCTCAGCCAGTCGTATTTCGGGATGGCGCCACGAGAATCCTTTGGCACGCCCTGGGAATATTTGCCGGTGAGCAAACCAGCGGCCAGCGGCGACCAAATCGTGGTGCCCAAGCCGCGCTTTTCGCAGAATGGCGCTAACTTCTCTTCCAGATTTTGGCGGGTCAAGAGGTTGTACTGCGGTTGCTCCATCTGCGGGGCGATCAGACCAAGCCGATCCGCGATGTCGTAGGCTTCCTGCAATTCCTTGGGGCCCCACTCGGACGTTCCCCAGTACAGCACCTTCCCTTGTTGGATCAGGTCGTTCATCGTGCGGACGGTTTCCTCCACCGGCGTTTCCGGGTCAGGACGATGGCAGAAATACATGTCCAGATAATCGACCTGCAGGCGCTGGAGCGCGGCCTCACAGGCCTCGACCAGATGCTTCCGGCTGAGCCCGGTTTGCAGCGGCCCGCGGCGTTCGTGGCCAAAGAACGCCTTGCTGGAGACAAGCCAGGAATCCCGCGGCCAGCCCATCTTTTTCAAGATTTTGCCCATCAGGACTTCGGCTTTGCCGTCCGCGTAGGTCTCCGCGTTGTCAAAAAAGTTCACCCCCGCGTCGTAGGCCGTCTTCATGCAGTTGGCGGCTTCCTTCTCGCTCATGTGATCGACAAACGTCACCCACGCACCGTAGGAAAGTGCGCTCACCTTCAAACCAGAACCACCTAAGCGTTTATACATCATTTCCATAGAGGTCACCTTAGAACCAATCTCCAGATGTGCAATCGGTTGGTGTGGGAAAGCTGCTTGCCGCCGCTCGCTTCTCCCGGCAACGTACCTAACGCATGAAATTGACGTTTCTGGGCACTTGCAACGGCCACACCAGCATTGGTCGCGAACACAACAGCCTGCTGGTCGAAAGCGCGGACGGCTCGCTCCTGGCAGATGCCGGGGCCAACGTGCCGCAGTTCCTTCTGCGCCAAGGTTACGCAGCTGACTTCCCGGAAGCGTTCTATCTCAGCCACATGCACAGCGACCACACCGCCCACGTGGCCTCACTGATCCAGTCGCTTTGGTTACGGAGACGCCAAGCGCCGCTCAAGTTTTACGCTCCTGCCGGCGTCATCGCCACCATCCGGCCTTGGCTGGAGCACTCCCTGCTTTTCCCTGGTTTGATCGGCTTCGAGATCGACTGGGTGGAATTGGAAGACGGCAAAACCGTCTCCACCCCAGCGGGCAAGCTCACCCCTTTCGCGACGACCCATCTGCACAACTTGCAAAAGCGGTTTGGGGCTGATCACCCTTCGACCTGCTTTGATTGCTTCGGCTTTACGCTGACCTCCAAGCGCAAGCGACTGGTGGTTTCGGCCGACCTGGGCGCGGCAACCGACCTAGCCCCGGTGCTCGACCAACCGGCCCAGGCTCTGGTGGTGGAACTGGCGCATTTTTCCATCGAAGACTTGGCCAAGGTGCTCAAGGGAAAAGACCTCCACCAAGTCTGGTTGACCCACTATCAGACAAACGCCTCCAGCCAGATGACGCACAACATCTCGGTGATGAAGAAGGCGGGCTTTGCCGGCGAGCTTTGTCTGGCGACGGACACCTTGATGATCACGATTTAGCGCTCGTGCCTTGCCGTCGCAGGGAAAACCACTATCTTGCGGCATGCTTTTCCGCTTTCGACGCTTCCCCGCACTTATTTGCCTTCTGCTCGCCCTTGTTTGGGTGAGCCCC
>CAWUJC010000166.1:0-5987 GCA_963922355.1 uncultured bacterium
TGGCTAAGATCGCCTCCCCGAGCCGCACCATTATCCTCTTTCCCGCCAGTGACGATATCGGCATCAGCCTGATGAACGACCATATCCACGGCGTTAACTGGGATAAGGGTTGGAACGCCATGGCGAGCGACCTCCAGCCCAACCGCTTTCGTCGCGGACCGAGCAACGCCACCAAGACCAACGGCGCTTCCGCCTATCTCTTTGCCGATGGCCATGTGGAAACCATTGCCGCCGCCGACCTGCAGGCGCAAATCAATGGCGGGGACAATCCGGCCCGGCCTTAACTCTCAACCCAATCAGAACAACCCAACCCCCAACTACTATGAAACGACATCTAACCGTGCTGACCACCCTGCTGTTCAGCATTTTGCTCCCCACCCAGCTTCAAGCTAGTACGGTCCTGACCACCGAACATGCCGACATCGGCCTCGGCTACGAAGGCGGCTCTTGGGATCTCCACATCCACGACGAAACTAACGACGTCGAGCGGGAAGCTGATGACACTTTGCTCTTCGTCGGCCCAAACGCCATGGGTTCGGCCAGTTCCTTCCATGCAGGCTTCACCGGTGCTGCGCAGGGCGAAGACATCTGGGTGCTCCCCCAATCCCAGAACCCCACCTTGCTCTTCTTGGGCATCGGGGCGGAGGAAACCGACCCTGCCGACTTCAACGGCTGGGACCCGGGCGACTCCCGCATCTTCGCGGGCCCCTTTGACTGGTTGCGCCTCAATCTCGAAGGTGTTTCGGGCCCCGGCCATTTCTCGGTCTACAGTGACGACAGCACCATCTGGATGTCCACCGCCTCCGCTCCTGCCGATGGCAACAGCCTGTACATCCTGCAGGGTGGCCACGCCCACTTTAACCTGGCCTTCACCGAAATCGGCATCTACGAAGTGGACTTCAGCGTCACGGCCAATATCGATGGCATTGGCATCACCACCAGCCCGATTACGACCTACACCTTTGGCGTAGAAACCGTCCCGGAGCCGACCTCGGCAGCTCTCCTCCTCGGCGCCGCTGGCTTGCTGGCCCTCCGCCGCCGGAAGGCCTAAGTTTCGCTAAGCCTTTGCGGTTTCGGCCCAAACAGGGCGACCTAGGTAGAGCGCCAAGAGGTCGCCCTTTTTCTTCACCGTCGCCTTCTCCGGCTCAATTCCTTTAGAGGAGGTGGCGATGATCGCGCAACCATCGGCCTCCAGCCTCACCTGTGCGCGGCTGACAATTTGCCGGTGAGTCCGGTCCAAGGCATCCGCCACCCGAATGATACCGCCCAGCAGCTGGATGCGCTTCTGGTCTTCGTCACTCAAGCGATAAAACGGCCGGTGCGCTTCCTTGGCTCGATCCGGCAGGGCCTTGCGATGGTAACGCGTGATCAGGGCCACTAGCTGAATGGGCCGATCCTGGTAGCCATCCAACCCGTGCCGCAGAACCAACTTGGCCGACCACTTGTGATGACCGCTGCCGTCCGGCGTTTGCGACCAACCAATGTCGTGCAACAACCCGCCCAGTATCAGCCATTCGCGCTCTTGCGCCCCGTAAGGGTGTCCTCCCGCTGCCCCCAGGGCATCAAAGACCTCACCGGCCAAGCGCGAGACTTGGCGCACGTGCTCCGGTTCATCCTCATAGCGGGTCAGCAACTTCTCGGCGGAAGCAAAAGGTGGGCTTAAGTCTTCAGACATCGCATCTCCTGGGGTGAAAGGTTTTCCTGAATTAAGTGGTGCAACAAAGCGTAGCGGAAACCGCGCACACTCACCGTCAGTTCTTTGGCTCCGAGCACATCCATCGTCGCCAGGAAGACCACACCTCCGGGGAGAATGAGGTCCTCTCGCTTGGGCGGCAGGCCCGGCAAGGTCCGAATCTTCTCCAACGGCAACTTGGAGAGCCGGTTGAGAAAACGCGCCAAGTCCGCCTTGGTGAAAACGTAGTGATCGATCGCCTCGCGGTTCCATTCCTTTTGCTTCCGTCGGACGGCGACCAGACTGGTGATCGTTCCGCCCGTGGCGACCAGCCGTTTGCCGTCGAGGGAGTACAGCTTGAGGGCGTGGTCGAGTTGATCGCCCACGGCGGCGCGCATCAGGTTGAGAATGGAAGGGGTGACCGGGTGGTCTTTAATAAAACGCTCACGCAGGCGTACGGCCCCCAGCGGTAGACTCAGGCGATGATCGACGCCTCCCAACGTGCCTTCCGTCCACTGCGCACTCCCACCACCCACTTCGATACTGATCACGCCGCCTTTCTTAAAGTGCGGATCGAGGGTGACGCCGGCAAAGATGGCTTCCGCTTCCTGATCGCCGGAGAGAATGATGACCGGCTCACGCAAGATCTTACCCGCTTCGCGGAGGAACTTCTTGCGGTTTGAGCTGTCGCGCACCGCACTGGTGGCCACCGCCCGTAAGGCTTCAACGCCAAGCTCATCTGCCCGTTGCCGAAGCTCCGTCAGGGCTTCAAAGGTCCGGGCCATTGCCTCCGGCTTCAACTCACCGCTGCGCAGAATGCCTTCAGCGAGTCGCGTCGGCAGGCTGGCTTCATCGACAATCTTGAGCTTGGTTTTGAGCGGTTCGCCCACCAAGAACTTAACGGAATTGCTCCCGATATCGACGATGGCGTAACGGCGGCGCGGGCTGGTGGGCATGCCAAAAAAGATGTCGCCTTAAGCCCAGCCGTCGAGAACCGATTGAATCTTCCCGATTAAATTATCGATCTTGCGGAGATCCTTACGGCGCCCCTTCTCCGGTTTGACCTCAAGCTCGTCGAGCCAAGTGGAAATCTTTTCCAAGTCACGTGATTCCGTGCGCTTGAGTCGGTCACGCCCGCCGCGGGTTTTGACCGTTGCCATCAGGACTTCGACTTCGCGATGCAGGCGATTGAGGTAAATCGCATTGACCTCATTGAGCTGCTCATCAAGCTCCCGCAGCTTGCGCATGGTCGATTGCGGCAAGCCACGAGGCGTCGAACGCGTCGTGGAAACTGTGCGGGGTTGGGAAACTCGTTTGGCCGGCATCGTAACGAAAAGAGTTAACCAAGTTTGGGCCGGGCTGAAAAGCCTCTCCATCGTCGCAGCACATCTTTAGCCGCCCCGGAGTCCAAGGCCTCCCGTACCTGCTCTTGCGCCGTAGGCCAATCTGATGCCGCTTGGGCCACCAGCAAAGCTGCGGCCGCATTGGCCAGAACCAACTCGCGGGTCGGCCCGTGTTCCCGGCCCTCAAGTACCGCTTCAATCCGCTGGGCACTGTGCGCCGCATCTTCAATCGCCCATTCGCGCAGGAGCTCACCGACATCCACCGGCAAATCCATCGACAACAAATGCTCGGGCGGGGTTGACGCCAAGCCTTGCGCCCGCCAAGTGTTGGCGCCATAGGGGCTCGCTTCGCCTAGGGGGCGAGCTGTCTCGCCATGCCCCGCCAAACCATGGACCAACAAAGCATGCTGCACCCCGGTCTGTTCAAGCGCTTGGCTAAAGAAATCGAGTTGCGCGGTTTGGAAAACGCCCATCAACTGTGCCGCCGGACGTACGGGGTTCAGCAACGGTCCGAGCAGGTTAAAGATCGTGCGCTTCCCCTCCTTGGCCAGCGCCGCCCGGACGGGCCCGATCGCTTTAAAGGCCGGGTGGTACTTCTGGGCAAAGACGAAGCTGGCCCCGACTTCCCCCAAGCAATCCTGCAACTCGGCCGGTTCCATGGCCGTCTTCACGCCGAGCGCTTCCAGCACATCGTAGCTGCCTGACTTCTTCGTCACGCCCCGATTGCCGTGCTTCACCACCGGCACACCACAAGCGGCGACGACAAAGACCAGCGCCGTCGAGACATTGAGAATGGACAGGCCTCCCCCACCCGGACCGCAGCAGTCCAGGATCGGCTTCCCCTCCCAAGTGCCGGTAAACGCAGGTTGCAGAGCATGCGGGAGAATCGCCTCCACGAAAGCAGCCGCCTCTTCCGGCGTTTCCCCCTTATCGACCAACGCTTCCAGAAAGGCCTTTTTCTCTGGCTCCGCGATGCCTTCGTCAAGCAATTCGCGGACGCATTCAGGGATGACATCAAGGGCCAAGGTGGCGTCTTGCCGCAAGGCGCGGGTTGCGGAGTGTAGGCTGGTCATGGGCTCAGCTTAGATGACCGCTTCTTCCTTAGGCAAGAACTCGGCGAAGCGCTGTTTTTCAATCGCCTTCATGTACGCTTCGTGCGGCGAAACAACACCGGCTTGAAGCTCCGCCATGATGGCATCATCCATAAACTGCATGCCTTCGCCGCGTCCGCCCTGGAGCACATCCTGAAGTTTTTCCGGCGCGCCTTCGCGAATGATGGCTGAGACCGCGTTGTTGGCGATGAGGATTTCATTCACTGCCTTGCGTCCACCGGTGTCCACCCGCTTGAGCAGGAGCTGGGCGACAATCCCCTTAAGCGACGACGCGAGCATGGTGCGCACCTGGGGCTGCTGGGAACTGGGGAACACATCAATCATGCGGTCCACCGTTTTGCGGGCGTTGTTCGTGTGCAAAGTGCCAAAGACGAGAAGGCCGGTTTCCGCCGCGGTCAGGGCGAGCGAGATGGTTTCCAGGTCGCGCATCTCACCGACGAGCACCACGTCCGCATCCTCCCGCAAACAGGCGCGCAGACCGTCCGAGAACGAGTCGCAGTCCTCGCCCACTTCGCGTTGGGTGATGATGCTCTGTTTGTTGGGATGCACGAACTCGATCGGCTCCTCAATCGTGATGATGTGCTTGGAGAAGTTGGTGTTGATGTAGTCGATCAGCGCCGCCAGCGTGGTCGACTTTCCGGAGCCGGTCGGCCCCGTCACCAGAACCAAACCGCCACTGAGGAAGGCAAAACGCTTGATCACCGGCGGGATACCCAGGTCCTCAATCGTCTTAATTTCCGTGGGGATAAGGCGAAAGACAGCGGCGTGGCCGTGCACCTGTTTATAGAAGTTACAACGGAAGCGTGAATCCGCGTCCATCGAGTACGCGAAGTCCAAATCACCGTGCTCCAGGTACCGCACCCAGCGCTCGTGACCGGCGATTTCGGAAAGCATCTCTTCCATTTCCACCTTGGTCAGCGGCTCGTCACGGAGCGGGGAAATATCGCCGTGCACCCGGTACTTGGGCGGCTGGCCTTCCAGAAGATGTAAGTCGCTCGCGCCGTCGGCCACGAGTCGTTGAAAAAACGGATCAATCTTGTTCATAGCTGCTTATCAGTCGTCCAGAAAACGGGAGAAGAGGCTCTTTTGCTCGGCCCGATCGTAGGCCTCCCCGCCATCAATCGTGCCAGCTTCCACCAACTCCAGAAGGGAGTCATCCATCAGTTTCATGCCGATCTTCTTCCCGGTTTGCATCACCCCTTGGAGCATGAAGGTCTTCGATTCGCGGATGAGGTTGGCCACCGCCGGGGAGTTGACCAAAATTTCCAGCGCAAGCACTCGACCGTTGCCATCCTTGCGGGGAATGAGCTGCTGACTGACGATGCCGCGCAAGCTTTCCGCCACCATGATGCGAATCTGTGCCTGTTGATCAACCGGGAAGGCATCCAGCACGCGGTCCAAGGTACGGGCGGCGTTATTTGTATGCAGCGTCCCCAGCACCAAGTGCCCGGTTTCCGACGCGGTGATGGCGAGCGAGATGGTCTCGAAGTCGCGCATTTCCCCCACCATGATGACATCAGGGTCTTCACGCAGCGCGCCGCGCAAGGCATTGCCAAAGCTCTTGGTGTGGGTGTGGACTTCGCGTTGGAAAATTTGGCACCCCTTGGGCACAAACATGTACTCGATCGGGTCTTCCAGCGTGATGATGTGGTCTTTGCGCTCGAGGTTAATCTCCTCCACCATCGCCGCCAGCGTCGTGGACTTCCCACACCCCACCGGTCCCGTGACCAGCACGAGGCCATTGTGAAAACGGGTCAGCAACTTCAGCTGCTCCGGCAGGCCCAGATCGTCCATGCTCCGGACGTCGGAATCAATCAGGCGGAAAACAGTGTCGAGTCCCTTGCGCTGCTGGACCACGCT
>CAWUJC010000167.1:0-5985 GCA_963922355.1 uncultured bacterium
GTGTATGGAGCCATGAGTAAACAAGGTACGATGGCCTCGGCCGGTGCTCTGATCTTCAAAGACGTCACGGTTCAAGGCTACTGGGTTTCCCGCTGGTACCAACACGCCAGCCGCGAGGCCATCGCTGAAATGTGGGAAGACCTCGCTGTCCTCATGCGAAAAGGCAAACTGCAACCGGCGCTTGACCGGGTTTATCCGCTAACGGCGTATCGCGAGGCGATTGAGCGCGCGATGGCTTCGGGCCGAATGGGAAAAGTGCTCTTCCAGTGCAGTGACGCGCCGATCACGTAGCGCATTGTCTTTTTCCCGGGTGAGAGGTAGCGTCGTTCACGCGTTATGAGTGCCCGCATCCGTTTGTACCAGTATCCGAGTGACTCCCGAAGCGCTGCGATTCACTTGATCCTCCAGCAGTCGGAGTTGCCGTTTGAGGTTGTCCCACTGCATTACTGCGAGCCGTCACCGGTCGTCCAACTCACGAAGGGGAGTTATGGCACGGTGCCGGTGATTGAAGATGTGCTCATGTCGCAAGTCGTCTTCGAAGAAGCGCCCGGCAAACAGAACGTGGCGCGGCACCTCGATAACCTAGCGCAGATGGAGCTTTTCCCGGAAGCGAAACGCGGCCTGTTGCAGGTCTTGACCGCCTACATTGAGGGAGATTGCGCACTCCACGCCCGCAAGATCAACGATGCTCTCTACGATCGCTGGGTGACGAATGATCTGGAGCGCGGGTTGCTCCGCCGAGCGCGTGAATTGGAATTCGGCGTCGGTTGTCTGGAAGAGTGGTTAGCCAAGTTTGAAGAGCTGCAGGAGCGCTGGAACGATTTGCTTCGGCCGCTCAACCTGATGCTGGGCGAAGACGCCTTCCTCCTCGGCACCAAAGTCAGCTACGCGGACTACGCGCTCTACGGCATCATTCGCGAATTTCTCCACTCCGGCGGCACACACCTTTCTACCGAGTTCGTCCACTTAGGCAACTGGCTCGATAAAATGGCCGAAGGCAAGTTCCCCCGTGGTAAAGTGGGGCTGGAAGACGCGGCGGAAGAAATAGAGTCCAGCGACGGTCAGGAAGCGAGCAACAGCCTGACTGATCCCAGCGATTTGATCGCGATTGTGGAGGAACTTAAAGTCACGAAGGGGCGCCAGGCTTTAGTGGTGGAATGCGGCCATGGCCACGCGGCGATCGCCTTGGCAAAACTGGGCTTGATCGTTACCGCGCTGGATTCTGACCCCGCCAATGTCGACGTCACCCGCCAGCAGGCCCAAGCCGCTGGCGTGCGGATGAAAGTGCTGCCCGTCGAGGGAAGCCAGCTTCCGGTCGAGAGTGGGAAGTTTGACGTGGTGGTGAGCCGGATGGCTTCCCGCTTGCTTCCGGATGCCCAAGAGTTTTTGAACGAAGCCGGACGTGTACTCAAGATGTACGGCTATGTGGTGATGATTGATATTTCGGGCCTGGATGATCACCCTGAAGTGACGATGTGGCTAAATGAAGTTCAGAGCCTCCGCGGCCCGCATCAGCGCTTAGTCAAACCCAACGACTGGCGCAAATGGAGCCAGCCTCTTGGCCTCAAGCTGGTGAAAGATCTGCCCGGCGGCTTTCCCATCGCGGACTTGAATTGGTACCTCGACGTGGCGCAGACGCCAGAGGAAAACCGGCAGGCCATCCTCGAGCGCTTCGCTCGTGCTCCGGCGGCCGTTCGCGAGTTGCTCAAGATCACTATGGAAATGGGCACGGCTTCCTGCACCCTCCCGCACTACACCATGGTGGCCGGAAAGATCTAAACGAACTCCTAAACAGAGCGCAGGTTCTTGGCCCAAGGGTCAGGAAAAGTTTCGCCCTGCTGCCATTGGGCAACTTCGTCTGGCGTGCAGAAGCAGGCCTGCATCTCGGGGCAAAAAATATTGCGGTCGCGTTCGGTCCCGATGACGGTCAGCTCGCAATTTCGGTCGCCAAAAATCGGGTGCGCTCCTTGCAGCAGGCTTTCGAGGTGCTGGCGTTCTTCGGGCAGGAGGCGGGAGTCCGCCACGGCCGCGGCACGCCAAGTCCCCAGCAGTTCCAGCCCCATCGCCGCACCTGCTTGATTCCAGAGCAGCACATCGGCGGGGCGGCTGGCAAACCAGAGAAAACCCTTGGTTCGGAAGATGCCCAGGCCAAGGCGATCACGGTAGAGTTCGTAAAAGCGTTGAGGGTGGACAGGTCCGGCCTCTCGCAAAACGGTCGTGCCGATGTCACAAGCCTCCGGGGTGAGGGGGGTGTCATCCGATGTTGAGGGGCGGATAAACTTGCGGCGATGTTCGTTGAGCAACCGGTGATCCAGTTTGCCGTAGGTGCACACCGTGAGAGAGGCGTCGCGATTGATCAGCGCGAGGTTGCGCAGAATCTCTTCCAGAGCGGGGACGGCAACCAGGTCCGTTTTGCTCAGCGCGAGCACGTCCGCTGTTTTCAACTGCCGGAGAAGAAGGCGATGGGCGGGCGATTGCGCCACCTGGTCACTGAGCAGGGTGATCCCGCTTTCATAATCAAGTTCGAGCGCGCGGGCATCCACCATGGCAATCACGACGCCCTGGTTGGTGTCCGGGCTAGACGAGAGGACTTCCAGGATGGCCGTGGGGTCGGCACTGCCGGAGGCTTCAATCAACATATGATCAAAGCCGCGGTCGCGCATGTCTCGGAGTGTCTGGCGGAAGCTCTCGCCGTGCGTCCCCTCGAGTGAGCCGCCGGTAAAGCTGGCCAGCGTTCCGTCTTGTTCGGAAACGAGGTCGCCGTTGCGGATGAGTTCGCCGTCCACTTCCAGTTCACTCAAATCGCTGACGATGACGCCGATCCGCTCGGTGGCCGTCATTTCCTCCATCAGGCACCTGAGGGCCGTGGTCTTGCCCGAGCCAAGGAAGCCAGTCAACAAGGTGGTTTTCATAATACGTACGCCGGAAGATTTGGCGGAGGACGACGTTGCCTTGTTTTTAAGCGGAGAACCAGTCCCATTTGCCGCGCGAAAACCGACAGATGAAGGAAAGAGCAAAGCGAGGAGCGATTTGCTATTTGGCAGATAGCTTTTAGGGTCTCGGCGTGCAGGAGCTTTCTCAAATTCGCGGTGTGGTCTTCGACATGGATGGGCTGTTGCTCGATACTGAGGCGATCTTCAAGGCGGCTTGGCAACATGCCGCACGGGTCTGCGGTTACACGCTGAGCGATGAAATGTTCCTGAAGTTTATCGGACGCACCGCGACGGACACTGATGACCTCATGGTGGATATCTTTGGTCAGGAGTTTGTGCCGAAGCGCTTTCGCCAAGTGGCGGACGAGTACGCCGAGGATTTTGAGGACAAGCATGGTTTGCCGGTGAAGCCGGGCGTACACGCCTTGATCGCTTTTTGCCGTCAACGAGGCTGGCCGATGGCGGTCGCTTCCTCCACCCACGCCGCCGAAGTAGAGCGCCGCCTGACGACCAGTGAACTGCGCCATGAATTTAAGGTCATTGTTTGTGGTGATCAGGTGAGCCAGGGCAAGCCGCAACCCGAAATCTATCTCAACGCGGCGGAGCGCCTTGGCCTAGCTCCCGAGGCTTGCTTGGCCCTGGAAGACAGTCACGCGGGAGTCACGGCAGCCCATCGCGCCGGCATGACCGTTTTCATGGTGCCGGACCTTCTTCCCATCACCGAAGAAATGCGCGAATTGGCCGACGGGATTTACCCTTCGCTGGAAGAGGTGCTTGCCCTGTTGCAGGCTGAGCTGAAGGTTGGCGCCTAAGCGACGTCCAAGGTAGGATCGTCGGTGATGCGCTCGCTCCTCATATCTTTTGCCTCGCTTGCCTGTTGGTTGGCTTGCCCGGTGGTGGTGTTCTCTGCGGTCGAGAGTCCCGCAAAGGGGGCGGTGCCACCGATTCCCTGGGTGGATGGCGAGAAGCTGCATTACGAGATCGACTTTGCTCTGCTCACCGCCGCGACGGGTGTCTTTAGCGCCAAGCGGGGAAAGAAGGTGGATGAATTCCAGTTGGAACTGAGTACCGCGGGTTTGGCGGAATCACTCTACCCGATTCGGAGTAAGTTCTGGTCACGGACCCAGCTTTCGCCTTGGCGCTCGCTCGAGTACGGCGAGGAGCGCGACGAGAACGGCGACTTCGAGCACGAAAAGACCACGGTCAACTATGGGACAGGCAAAGCGACGCGGGAGCGCTACACGGACGAGAAGACAGAGGTCTATGAGGTGGGCGAAAAAGCCTACCTTACGGATTTGGTTTCGATGAGTTATGGCCTTCGCTCCGGACCCTGGCAGCGGGGCCAGCGTCGTGCGTTTTCGATCAACGAGGGCGGTAAGCTCAAGCAGGCCGAGGCGATTTGTGAGGAAATCGAAGAGATGGAAGTGGCTGGCTGGCCCAAGCAACGGGTGATGCGCATCCACGTTGCTCCAAAAGGCGAATATGAGGGTAAGGGCTCGCTGGATTTTTACGTCACCGATGATGCTCGGCGCCTGCCTTTACTGGCCAAGCTGAAGTTCGCCTATGGCACCGCGATGATCCGCCTGGTTAAGGCTGTGCAGCCCGGGTTGCCGACCTTGGACCTCACCAAGGATTAGCTTTTCCTGATTCCCTCAGCTTAATACAGCGTCGGGTCGCTGGAAAAGGTGCGCTGAATTTCGTAGATGTAAGCATCCACCACCACGTGACCACCAAAGAGGTAGAGCACGGCGGCCACGGCGAGGAAAGGACCGTACGGAATGGCGGTACCCCAGGTGCCGCGCTGGCCCAGAATGAGGGAAATTCCCCAGACGGAACCGACAAAGGCCGAGATCGGGATGATCCAGGCGATTGAGGCCGGGCCAAGAAAGGCGCCCATCCCGGCGATGAGCTTGACGTCACCGAGGCCCATGGCGGGTTTCTTGAAGACGTATTCGCCAATGGTCGCCACCAAGTAGAGAATCAAGGCGCCAAGGAACGCACCCCAGAGGCTGGTTTTAAGCGCGGGCCAGATTTGGGTTTCGCCATGGAGTCCGGGGACGAGGGCACTGGCAATGAGCCCCACGACAGCGAGGCCCACGGTAAAGCGGTTCGGGATCAGATGGAGGTCGATGTCGATGCCACTACCGGCGATGAGCATGCTGACGAACACGGCGTAGACAAGAAACAGCTCGGGCGTGCGCCAATACCACCACCACAAAAGAAGGAAGCTACAGGCGGTGATCAGCTCAATGATCATGTAGCGCGCGTCGAGCTTCACCTCGCAGCAGCCGGCTCGGCCACGGAGAATGAACCAACTGAGAATCGGCAAATTCCACTGAAACTTGAGCGGCTTGCCGCAGGCGTAGCAGCGGGAGCCGGGGGTGATGACAGACTTCTGATTCGGAATGCGGTAGATGCAGACATTCAAAAAAGAACCGATGCTGGCCCCGGCAAAGAAAACGAAGATTGCGAGGATGTTCCAGTACTGAGCCCCAAACATCGTTTCCGTCACGATGATGTCGGTGGCCAGAGAGGGAAGGGCAGGAATCATAGAAAGAGTCTAGCTGAGCGCTTGGGCATCGCCGTAAAGCTTGGTCCGCATGGCATCGACGGGGGCGCTCTGGCCGGTCCAAATGCTGAAGGCGGCCGCGCCACTGTAGAGCAGCATGCTCAGACCGTTGGAAATTCGGGCGCCGCGACCTTCAGCGTTTTGCAGCAGGCGGGTGCGAGCCGGGCGGTAGATCGAATCGTAAACCAGGAGATGCGGCGGAATGGCGTGAGCCGGGAGCAATTCCGGATCGGTCAGTTTGAGGCCGACGGAGGTGGTATTGACCAGGAGGTCGCAGCTGCCGAGCTCTTCGGCGATGCGGTTGACGTCAAAGGCGAGTGGCGTGCAGCGGTCATGCGGGCCTTCCAGTTTGTCGTCTCCGGCGTAGAAAGGCTTCAGCTCTTCGGCCAGTTCGGCAACTTTATCAAAGGTACGGTTGACCAGGACGAGGCGCTCGGCGCGTTGCTGCGCGGTGTACTTGGCCAGGGCGCGGCCGGCACCACC
>CAWUJC010000168.1:0-5972 GCA_963922355.1 uncultured bacterium
TCGTCCCATAGGCGGCCAAGGATCGCCAAAAATCCTCTCGACTTACCGGATCTAAATCGACCCCAACTTTAAGCATTTCACCTTCCCGACGGACCACTTCAATCAGAACACCTTTCATGTTCGAAAAGTATTTGTATATGGAGCTCTTGGAGACTTCAGCTTCTCGAGCCAGCTTTTCCGTCGTCACGTTGGAGAAGCCTTCGAAAAGGAAGAGATCGTGGGCAGCGTTGAGAATCCGCATTTCAGGCTGAGAAAGTTCAGTTGGCGACGGGTTATCAGTCATAGCAGTCAAAGTATCATGAAGTTGCCTGGGAACAATTTCACTTTTCGGTTGCAGAAACTAAATAGTACGGTACGGTACCGTTCATATCAAGCCTCCGGAAAAAATCATGATGGTAAAATTATCTCTTCTCCACGGCCTCATGCTGATCTTTTTGGTGGGTTGCGGCTCACCCACGCCCCCAAGCCCTGCTCCTCGCATTGTCCAGGTGATGAAGGTGGGCTCATCGACGGTCAAACATACCCAATCGTTTCCAGGTCGCTTGCGGGCGGTTGATCGAGCCGAGCTCTCCTTTGAAGTTAGCGGTGTTGTGCAAAAAGTGGCGGTCGACCTCGGTGACTCCTTTCAGGCCGGCCAAACCCTTGCTGAGCTGGATGACGCGCAAGCACGCGCTAGAGTCACCGCCGCCGCTGCAGCCCTGGAGGAAGCTCGGGCAGAATTGGTCAATGCCAAGGCTGACGCGAAACGCTTCCTTGAACTCAAAGACTCTGGCGCCGTTTCCACGTCCTCGGTTGAAACCGCAGTTACTCGACAGGATCAGGCCGAGCAAAGCGTGCGCCGTTTAGCTGCAGAACTCATTCGCGAAGAAGAAACGTTGCGCGATCATGCTCTCATCGCGCCGTACGCCGGCACGGTTTCTAACCGCTCGGTCGAACCCGCGTCCGTGGTGACTGCTGGCGAACTTGTCATGGAGATTTCTGGCGAGGGTGCAGGCGTTGAAGCCTTGGTTAACATCAGTGAAGTCGCGAGACGCACGGCGGAAGTTGGCCAAGCTGCGGTGGTTCATCTTCCCGCCACCGGCGAAAGCTATCCCGGTACCATCTCCGAAGTAGCCGGTGCGGCGGGGAATGCCGGCTTAGTTCCGGCTGTTGTGTTTGTTCAAGACGGTTCTGACTTAACTCCGGGTACGCCCGTCGAAGTTGAACTAATCGATCCAGAAGTGCCGAAGGGCTACCTCTTACCCCTGGGATCCTATGCTGCCGGGCCCGACAACTCCGTGACGGTCTTTCAAGTCCAAGCAGACAATTCGCTACAGGCCAAATCTGTCCCGGTGATCAAATTTACCGATGCGGGGGTCGTGATCACTTCAGGGCTCTCACCTGCTGATGAGATTGTGGCCAAAGGCGCTAGCCGTTTGCGGGACGCTGAAAAAGTTCAACCCGTTCGCCAGGAGCTCAAGCGCTATGACGAATAACCCGTCCGGTTTTCCCCTCTCGATGTGGGCGTCACGATCCCCCGCGGTAGTCTTCTTCCTCGTAGGCGCTGCCCTGGTTTTTGGCGCTTACAGCTATTTCACCCTTCCCGCGCAGGAGGATCCCGAGATTCTGATCCGCGAGGCGATTGTGCAGACCGCACACCCGGGGCTTACTTCTGAGGAAGTCGAGGTTCTCATCACCCAGCCGTTGGAGGAGGGTCTTCTGTCCATCGCTGAGCTCAAGGAAATCAAATCCACCTCCCGCGACGGTCTCTCCATCATTCACGCCTTGGTCGCCGACCAATACACCGACCTCGACATCATCTGGGAAGAGTTGGCGGAAACGGTTGCCGAAGTGGCGCACACCCTACCGGAAGGGACGGCACCGCCCCTCGTTATTGACGACTTTGGCGACGTCGGCGTTTTCACCTTGGCCTTGTACGGGAGAGACTATACCCACGCCGAACTCACTGATTTTGCTGAACACGTCCGAGCTCGTTTGCTTGGGGTGAAAGGCACCAAAAAGATCGAACTTCTTGGCGCCCAAGAGCAACGCCTCTACATCGAACTCGACAATACCATGGCAAGCCAATTGGGGATTTCTCTCCAGAATGTCAACCAAGCGGTGGCACAAGAGAACGCCGTGTTGGCGGGGGGCACCATTGATCTCGGCACCCAGGGCGTGCTCATTGATCCGTCTTTGCCAGACGACATCGTCGAACAGGTTTCAGAGACGCTGATACCTCTGGAGAACGGCGTGACGGTTCGCCTGGGTGACATTGCCCGGGTCGAGTTGGGTTATGAGGATCCGCCGGAGCGCAAGGTCTATTACAACGGCGAAGAAGCCTTGATGCTCTCGATTGCGATGCTATCGGACCAAAGCGCCATCAACTACACCGCCCGGATGAACCAGCAAATCGACGCGGTAGCCCAGTCACTCCCCGTTGGGTTAACCCTCTCTCGACTGACCGTCCAGGGCGAGCAAGTGGCCACTGCGGTTTATGGCGTCTCGATCAACATTCTGGAAACACTGGTGATTGTTCTGGCCATTGTGATTCTCTTCCTTGGCTGGCGCACCGGGCTGATTGTCGGCGCCATTGTCCCGTCCGTTGTCTTGGCCACCCTCGCCGTGATGGGGCTCTTTGAGCTGCCGCTTGAGCGCATGAGCCTCGCCACTCTCGTGATTTCGTTGGGGTTGCTCGTCGACAACGGCATCGTCATTGCCGAGGACTTTAAGCGGCGGCTGGAAGATACCGGTGACCGCGACGCCGCCTTGCGCGAAACCTCAAGCGAACTCGCTTTCCCCCTCCTGTCGTCCTCGCTCACCACCATCGTGGTTTTCCTTCCATTGCTGATTATGGATACTGAGGCGAGTGAGTACACGCGGTCGATCACGCATGTAGTGCTCATCTCTCTTGGCGTGTCGTGGTTCTTTGCCATGACCGTTACCACGACTTTGTGCCATCGGCTGCTGCCCGACCCGGCCACAAAACAAGGCGAAAGCCGCGAGCATCCCGGTTTGATGCGCCGGACCTTTCGCCGCCTAGATCGTAGCTACGAAATTGTCCTCGGCTCCATTCTCCGTCGTCGTTGGTCTTACTTGGGTCTGATGGGGATCTTATTCTGCTTTGGTGGCTGGCTGATGGGACTGGTGCCCAAGAAATTTTTTCCGGACAGCGACCGCGCTCAGATCCTCATTTACGCGGACTTGCCGGTGGGCGTCACTAGTCGCGCGACCGACCAAGCCGTGCAGGAGATGATGCAACTCATCGGTGACAAGGAGCAGTTCCCCAACTTTATCGACTATGCTGCTTACGTCGGCTTCGGTGGGCCACGCTTTGTCCTTTCCCTGAATCCCGTCGATCCCTCGCCACACTCGGCTTTCTTAATGATTAACGCCAAGGACCGCACGAGTGCCGAAGCGGCTCTGCCCCGACTTCGTGACGCTTTTCGGGCAGCGGTGCCGGAGGTAAACGCCCGGGTATCGCGCATGTTTCTCGGCCCGGCCGACCCGAACGTGATTCAACTCCAAATCAAAGGCCCTGATGCGGACTACCTGATGGAAAAGGCCGCTGGCCTCGAGGAGATGCTGCTTTCGTTGGATGGGACGATTGATGTTTGGTCGGACTGGCATGGCCGAACCAAAAGATTGAAGCTCGAAGTCGATCGGCACCGCGCCGCAACCGCCGGGGTGACCGCGACGGATGTCGCCAACGCCCTTACAGGCCGAGTATCCGGGCAAGAAGTGACAAAACTGCCGTCCGGGGACGATCTGATTCCGATCGTCGTGCGAGGACGCCTAGCGGAGCGAAACAGCCTGGATCGACTGGGTGCTTTGACGGTCTTTCCCGCAAATGGCGGCCCGGGTGTTCCTCTTAGCCAGGTGGCCGATTGGACGTACGAAACCGGAATCGGTGTCATCGCCCGCGAGGATCTAATCCGTACCGTCACCGTAGAAGCACGCAATCTCCAACTCACCCCGGAAGACATGCAGCCGCTCCTCCAAGGGCCATTGGAGGAATTTTCCGCCTCCCTCGCTCCAGGTCATCACGCTGAGTTTGACGGCATCCTGGATGACACCGTCGAAAGTAACGCGGCTCTTGCAGCGACCGGCCCCCTGGTCCTGTTTCTGATTGTTCTGCTTCTCATCATCCAGTTTGGCGGGTACCGACGCCCAGCCGTCATCTTACTTTCCCTACCCTTCGTCATCATCGGCGCGTCCATTGGACTCGTGTTGATGCAAGCCGAGTTCGGTTTCATGGTCATCCTCGGTCTCTATGCGCTCATGGGGATCATCATCAACAATTCCATTGTGCTCATCGACCGCAGTGACATCGAACGCCGCCTGACAAACGATCCAAGCCAGGACATGCTCGCGGTCATCCGGGCCTGCAAGCGTCGGCTTCGCCCCATTCTGATGACAACCATCACCACGGCTGCCGGACTTTTGCCGTTGATCATTTCGAAGGACGTTCTGTTTTACGGAATGGCTTCGGCGATGGCTTTCGGCCTTCTGATCGGAACGCTCTTTGTTTCGCTTGGCCTGACGCCGGTGCTCTACACTCTTTTTCTCGGAATTAAGCCTTCCCCTACGGCACCTCAGAGCGAAGGAATCAGCCTCTCATTCCCTGAGCCCAAGGCCCCTTCTCATATTCCGGTACGGTTTTCTCCGACCACCAACGTGGCTACCAACGAAAAGTCTTCGCGCCGACCACGGAAGAAAGCGAGGACCCTCTGATGGCTTGTAGCTCGTCCACCATGGAGCAGGCAAGATCGTGTCGCCTCGCTATTAGTCTGTTGTGGCTCACGGCCTTTATCAGCGGTTGCGCAGTTGGACCCAACTACACGCCACCAGAAACCAAGGTCTCCAGTGCCTTTGAAGACGCGAACGACAACGGGTTTGGTGCGGATGCTATCGAGGTTCGTTGGTGGGAGGTTTTCCAAGACGCCCAGCTTAATCGTCTGGTCGAAGAAGCGGCCAAGGCTAATTGGGACGTTGCTCTAGCTCTGGCCCGCATCGAGGAAGTCCGCGCCTTGCGTCGCGAGTCCATTCTGGAAGGCTTCCCCATCGTCACAAGCGAAGGTTCCTACACGAACAACCGGCTTTCCGAAGCGGAGGCGGGTGAGTTTGCCTCCCAAGGTCAACGCGATTTTGAGATCTATGACGTGGGCTTCGATGCCACGTGGGAGTTGGACTTCTTCGGGCGCGTCCGTCGACAAGTCGAAGCTCGGACCGCGTTATTGGAGTCACTCGTGGCGAATCGCCGCGATGTTCTCGTAAGCGTCATGGCTGAAGTTGCCCGCAATTACCTGGAGCTCCGTGGACTGCAACAGCAAAGCGCGATCGTCCGCCGCAACGCCGCCAACCAAAAGAAGACTCTCGAGCTAACTGAGCAGCTCCTCGAAGCAGGCCGCGGCACCGAACTAGACACCTCGCGCGCCGCCGCGCAGTACCACAACACCTTGGCCACACTTCCCTTATTGGAGGCCAACATCAAACGCACCGTTTACCGGATTGCGGTTCTTACCGCACAACAACCGCAGGCTTTGAATGCTCAGTTGCTTCCACCCAAGCCGCTACCTGAAATCCCGGCTCTGACCAAGATTGGGGATCCGGCCACTCTACTTCAACGGCGACCGGATATTCAGACCGCCGAGCGAGAATTGGCCTCGCTCACCGCAGAAATTGGCGTCGCGACAGCAGACTATTTTCCGCGGGTGCGTTTTAACGGCAACATTGCGCTCCAAGCCAACGTGCTCACCGGCTTAGGAAGTGCGGGCTCCGATGCCTTCTCCTTCGGACCCGTCATTTCCTGGGCGGCCTTCGATCTAGGGCGAGTGGCTGCCCGGGTCCGGCAAGCCGATGCTCAAGTAAGCGGACAATTTGCGCGCTATCAACAAACGGTACTCGAAGCGTTGGAAGAAACGGAGAATGCGCTGACCGAACACACTCAGCTAAAGCTCCGCCTCATGAACCTGATCCAAGCGACAGCGTTC
>CAWUJC010000169.1:0-5956 GCA_963922355.1 uncultured bacterium
GTCCAGCTGACGTCCCTGAGCGAATAGCCACTGCTTGGCCGACAAGTAAGAAGCTTCCGCTAACTTCACTAAGACCACCTCTTAAAGCTTAACTCCGCGGGGCACCGCAGCAATTTTTGTACTTCTTGCCGCTGCCGCAGGGGCACGGGTCCTTGGGGCGGGCGATGCGGAAACGCTCGGTAGCGCCCGGCTCTTGGAGGATCGTCTTAATCTCAGCCGGAGGACGGCGCTGGCGGAGAAGATCCGCCATCACCTTCATGTAGGGATCTACCGTGCGGAAGAAGAGCTTGTAGGCCGGGCACAGGTAGTTGAGCCCGTCTTCGCCGTCCGGCGTGCGCATGAAGCGGTGCTTGGGGCACTCGCCGTTGCAGGCGAAACGCACATCACAATCGCGGCAATGCTTCGGCAAGGTACTCTTCTTGGATTTCCCGAAATCCCATTGCTCGGCGGAGTTGACCATGTCGCCAAGTGGCGTGTCGATCAGATTGCCCAGCTTGTAGCGCGGGTAGACGTAGTGGTCGCAGGAGTAGAGATCGCCGTTGTGCTCCAGGGCCATTGCCGCGCCGCACTCTTCCATAAAGACGCAGAGGGAAGCCCCGTAGCCCGACCAAATGCCGAGCGAGACATCAAAAATTTGTACGTAGTAGTCGCCAATGTCTTCTCGAATCCACTCGTGAAAAATGTCGACCAGAAAGCGGCCAAAGATTTGCGGATCGACGCTCCACTCA
This sequence comes from uncultured bacterium, assembly GCA_963922355.1. Taxonomy (GTDB): domain Bacteria; phylum Verrucomicrobiota; class Verrucomicrobiia; order Methylacidiphilales; family UBA1321; genus CAWUJC01. Next base: position 729 of record CAWUJC010000169.1, read on the forward strand.
GTGACGGGGAGGCGCTTGCGCTTGGTGCCGGGAACGGGCGGCTCGGCGTAATCGAGTTGGTGTTCCTTCTCGTCCGGCGCGGGCACGCGTTCGACCAGCGGGATGAACTGCATGAAGCCCGAGCCGATTTCCTTGAGAAAGCGGTAGACCTCAAGCGGATGGTGGCTGTTCGCCGCATTGACCACGGTGAGCGTGTTGTACTCCGCCCCGTGTTTCTTGAGCACATCTAGCCCCCGCATCACAAGGTCAAATGTCGGACGTTGTTTCTTGTCCACCCGATAGCGGTCGTGCAGCTCGGCCGGTCCATCCACACTCAAGCCGATGAGGAAGCCATTCTCCGCGAAGAACTGCCCCCACTCATCGTTGAGCCGAGTGCCGTTGGTCTGCAGCGCGTTGGTGACTCGCTTGCCGTTAGCGTACTTCTTCTGTAGGGCGACAACCTCACGGAAAAAGTCGACGCCCAGCAGCGTCGGCTCTCCGCCCTGCCAAGCAAAGCTCACCTCGGGCGTATTCTGATTCTCCAGGTACTGGCGGACGTAGCTCTCTAGCACTTCGGGACTCATCCGGAAGTTCTCGTTCTTGGCGTAGAGATTTTCCTTTTCCAGGTAGTAGCAGTATTCGCAGTCCAGATTACAGATCGGGCCGATCGGTTTCGTCATGATGTGAAAACCGGCCCGGGTCGGCATGACATTAGCTTGGCTTGGTGCTAGGTTGGCAATACTCATACAACAGCTACTCTTCTCTTGGCCTCTGGGCAAAATGCCCAGCCAAGAATGGACATCATAATGCATCTGCTGAAAAAAGCCATCGCGTAACCCACGGCCCTGCTCTCATGACGACTCCCGCCCGCTCAGCAGACTTCGCGCTCAACATTGAGCGGCTGGACACCATTAGCGCCTTGCTCCCGGGAGTCACCTACTGCTTCCGGGCCAAGGGGGAGAAATGGTGGATGGAGTACATCGACCCCGGCGTCGAGGTGCTCTGCGGTGTTTCGCAGGAAGAGGCCTACCGCGACATCAGGACGTTGATTGACCTGATCTTACCGGAGGACCAATCCCGCTTCTTCACCTCGGTCGAAGACGCCATTGCCCGCGGCAAAGTCTGGCATTGCCAGTACCGGATGAAACATCCCAAAACCGGCGAAATCATCTGGATCAGTGGTCAGTCCCAGCGCCACGACGCTGGCGACGGCACCGCGGTTTATTACGGGGCACTCATTGACATCACCGAGGAGATCGACACGGAGCGACGCCTCCAGACGGATGCCGAGCTTGCCCGCCTCAGCTTTGCTCAGGCTCCGATCGGCGAATTTGTCATCGACGATCAGGCCCAGTTTCAACGGGTCAACGAAGCTTTTTGCGACCTCCTAGGTAGCTCACAGGACCAACTTCTAGAGCACGATCTCTTTCAGCACACCCCCTCGAGCAGCGACCTCGATTCCTTGCGCGAGACAATTGCCCGGCTCAAGCGAACACCACTGGAACAAGAGGAATTGGAGTTGCACCTCCGCCATCTCGACGGCCACCTCCTGCACACGCAAGTCCGTCTGGTAAAACTCCACACGCCAGGCGAGGAGCAGCTCCTCATGGGCGTCGTACACGACATCACCGACCGAGAGCGCCGAGAAGGCGAACGCCTCAAAGCCTCCAAGTTCGAATCCCTCGGCCTGCTCGCGGGTGGCATCGCCCACGACCTCAACAACATCATCATGGGCATCAGCCTCAACCTGGAGCTGGCGGGCATGAATGCCGACGGTGATGAAGAACTCACCACTTCCCTCCAAGAAGCCCGCACCGCCACAGGCCGAGCTGCGGACCTTTCCCGCCGCCTGCTCATGTTTGCCAAGGGGGGCGAGCCCGACCTTGGCAGCGTCGATCTAGCCTACACCCTTCGCTCCACGGTCGATTTCGCGCTTCGCGGGTCCACCCTATTAGCCGAATACAGTTTTAGCGAACCCCTGGCCTCGGTCTGGGCGGACGGCCACCAAATCAGCCAAGTGATCGAAAACCTCGTCATCAACGCCCGAGAAGCCTCGCCCAACGGCGGCACCTTGCGCATCGTGGCTGACAACATTAGCCTCGCCCCGGGGCAGGTCCTGAATCTGGACCCCGGCGGCTACGTGAAGGTAGAAATCAGCGACGAAGGTGAAGGCATTCCGCGGGATCTGCTTACCCGCATCTTTGATCCCTACTTCACCACCAAGCCTTCCGGCAATGGCATTGGCCTGGCAACTTGCTACTCCCTTATTAAAAAACACGGCGGCGAGATCACCGTCCGTTCGGAAATCGGTAAAGGCACCACGTTCTCCCTCTTCCTCCCCATGGCGCAGACCGAGCCAACTCCGGAGGAGAAAAACACCGCGCAACCCACCAAAGGCCAGGGGCGCATCCTCGTGGTGGACGACGATGCCATGATCCTCCAATCCCTCACCCGCGCCATCCAGTCTCTCGGCTACGAGGTGGAAGGCGCCGAAGACGGCCCCCACGCGGTCGAGCTGTTTGAGCAAGCCCGCCAGTTGGAGCGCCCCTTCGATGTCGTCTTACTCGATGCCACCATGCCCGGCGGTGGCGGCGGCGACGTCGCTTTTCTGGCCATGCGTCACACGGATCGCGACGCCTGTATCGTCCTCTGTAGCGGTTATGGCCAGGCCGAACCGATCAGAAACTGGAAGGAAAAAGGCTATGCCGCGCAACTCGACAAACCCTCCTCCATTCATGAGATTGGCGAACTCCTCTCCCGTCTCACTTCATGATTGCCCAAGCCCCCAAAGCTAAACGCATTGCCCTGACTGGCGTGACCAGCGGATGCGGTCGTGCCCTGCTCCAGGAATTCGCCGACGCTGGCCACCAAGTGGCCGGCTGCGCACGCTCGGCGGATAAAATTCAGGCCTTACAAAAAGAGTATGGCGAGCCGCACCGTTTCCACGTCGTTGATGTGGCCGATGCCGCCGCGGTCGAATCCTGGGCCCAGGACGTACTGAGTGAGGCCGGCACGCCGGACTTCGTCGTCAACAACGCCGCTCTAATGAACGAGACCGCCCTGTTTTGGGAAGTGCCCGCCGAGGAATTCACTCAGTTAATTGACGTGAACGTCAACGGCACCGCCCACGTCATGCGCGCCTTCCTTCCCGCTTTGATTGAACAGGGCTCCGGCGTCATCGTTAATTTCAGCAGCGGTTGGGGCCGCTCGACCAGCCCTGAGGTGGCCCCCTACTGCGCCAGCAAGTGGGCCGTGGAAGGGCTCAGCCAAGCCGTCGCGCAAGAAGTCCCGCCCGGCCTTGCCGTCATCGCCCTCAACCCCGGCGTCATCAACACCCCCATGCTGCGTAAGTGCTGGGCCGAAAGCGCCCTCGCCTATCCCAACCCCGAAGAATGGGCTCGCCAGGCTGCGCCTTATATCCTTCAAATCACCGCCCGCCACAACGGCCAGGCCTTATCCGTGGCTTGACCTGAGTGCCCCGGGCGGCTTCGATGGTAGTCCACTCAAGCTCAGGAGATTCTCCCCATGTCCAAACCCTTCCACGTCCTGATTACCAACCACCCGATTGACGGGGTTAAACTTGCCCTCCGCACCAATGGCTCTGGCCACAGCGGTGATCAGCGGCTCATTCTCGTCACCGGCGGCGGTGTCAACACGGCTCTCTCCTTTGGCTACGTACTGCCAGCGGAGTACACGGGCCTGGGCGGCTTGCTGCGCTATCCGGCCAATTCCCTGGCGGTCGAAGTGGAGGACGGCGAGCATCAAGCCCAAGTCGTCTTCCCGTCTCCTTCATCCGGCCACTTGGACGACTACGCCGAGTTGCTCGATCGTCTGCGGAGCGACTTTGGCGACTGGAAGGAAGTCTTCCTCATCATCGAATACCAGCGCATACTGGCCGACCTCCCGCCCCTGCGCCCAGACGACCAGGTCACCTGCGCCTGGGAGGCTCGCGATTTGCTGACTGATGCCGTGGCCAACGCCCTGCAATACGTGGGCGATCGAATTGAAAACGACGGCGCTAAGTTCCGCGGCCTTCAACTTTACACCCGCCAGGCTGGCCTCAAGAGCGCTGCCGAAGAACGTCGCGCCAAAATCGGCAAGGAAACCAAGATCCCGTTCTTGCCCAACGTCCTGGAACTCGAACCTTCCGACGAAACGAGTGAGGCAGCCGACGCTCCGCCGTCCTTGCCGCCTAGCTTGCCCAAAGCTGATGCCAAGCCCGAAGCGAAGAAGGAAGACCCCATCCCGGTACTGACGCCAGCCGAGCCAGAGAAAAAGGACGCCCCCCAGGTTGCCGGCCACGCGGCGGAAGACGAAAAAGCAGCCCCCTCTGCGGAAAAAAAAAGCCCTGAACCCGTAACCGGCGAGAACCAACCGGACCAAGGGCCGACGGACATGCCGCCGCCCTTGCCTGCGCGCAAACCACTCTCCACCCCCTTGCCGACGGAAAGCGAGCCCGGCTCCTTCCTCGTCGATCTCCCACCTGCCGCGGTAGAATTTAAGGAGAAGCAAAAAGCCTCCGGCGAAGACGAAGCCATCAGGCAGGAGCGTCGGGACCACCCCAAGCCGCCGCAAATTCCTACCGGCCCGCCGACCATCCCGCCCAGCAGCTAAAGGCTGCACGCTTGATTGGAGAACCAACTCCAGGAATACTCGGCGCCATGTTGATTCCGCCCGCCCTCCGTGAAGGCCTCTGGTTTATTGTGCCGCTCTGTATCGTGTGGGTCGGGCTGATGGCCCTGCAAACTGTCTTGGCCCTGGCCAGTTCGATTCTGGTCATGTTCCTCATCGTCTTCTGCGTTTTCTTTTTCCGCGATCCGGACCGCCGCGTCCCCCCCGAACCCCAGTTGATCGTCTCGGCCGCTGACGGCAAAGTGACCGACGTGGAAAAGCTGGAAGACGGCCCACTGGACTACGGCCCGTGTTGGCGGATCAGCGTTTTCCTCAGCGTCTTTGATGTGCACGTCAACCGCTCGCCAATTGAAGGCGAAGTCCTCAAGGCCGTGCACGAGCCCGGCAAGTACCTCGACGCGCGCGACTCGGAATGTGCCACCCAAAACGAGCGCTACACCTGGCTCCTCCAAACTCCAGACGGCCAAAAGGTGGTGGTGCGCCAGATCGCCGGCTTAGTCGCCCGCCGGATTGTCCCCTGGGCGAAAGAAGGCCAGCCGCTTGAACGGGGCGAACGCTTTGGCATGATCCGCTTTGGCTCCCGCACCGATGTCTTTCTCCCCCTGACGTGCGAGATC
>CAWUJC010000170.1:0-5952 GCA_963922355.1 uncultured bacterium
GTGCGGACGTATTCCTCTGGCATGCGGGCTCGGTTGTCCCTGGGCTTAAGCTTGGCCTTCACCTTCGATGTCTATTTGCTCGACGAAGGTCTTTCCGTGGGTGATGTCCGCTTCCGCGAGCGTTACACCGAAGCGATCAAAACCAAGTTCCGCACGAGTAGCGTCATCATCGTTTCGCACAATAAGGGGACGATTCGTAAGTTTTGCAATCACGCCCTAGTTCTCTACAATGGACGCTTAAGCCGGATGCTCGACTTAAACACCGCCGAAGCGCTCTACGAAGCCATCGTAGAACAAAGTACGCGGAAAACCGCGAGAATGGCGGCCTAACCCTAGATGCCCATGGCTCCTTTACCTCCTAACCCACAAGCTCAGCCCTCGGGGGCTCCTGCCAAGGAGACCACTCGGCTTCATCCCCAAGGGCAAGCGGAAGTCCAGCCCGCCCAAGCGGTGCAGGCAGAGCCGGTGCCCGGTACGGAGTTGCAGGTCCAGCCCGTCAAAAATGAAGAGCCGAGTGAGGAAGTGAAGCAGCGGCGGATTGCCCGTCGTGTGGCCGAACGCAAGAAGCAGCGTCAGCTCGCCCGGCAGGAAAAAGAGCAACTCATCCAAAAGGAGAAGGAAGAGGTGCTCAAGTACGCCTTCTTTCCCGAGCCGGTGGAGCACAACCGCAAGGGCGACAAGCGTCGCCTCCTCGGACTCATCCTTTCGGCCATTGTCTTTATCGGCATCCCCACCCTTTTTGCCATTTATTACTACGGCGTGGTGGCGAGTGATCAGTACGTCTCCAACTCCCACTACGTGATCAAGTCCCGCGGTCAGTCTGCCATGGAAGGGCTACCCATCTTGGGGCTGGTTTCGAGCAATTCGCCTTCTCAGCTCGATATGATCATGGTCAAGGAGTACATCGAGAGTAAGCAGATCCTCCGCGACCTGGAACCCTACGTAAACATTCGCGAAATCTACGAGGACCCGAACGCGGACTGGTACGCCCGGCTCAAGCAATGGCCCAGTTGGCGCCAGCTGGTGACCGGAAAGGTCTTTACTGAAGGTTGGTACACGCCGATTACCGAGGAAGACGTCCATGCTTACTGGCTCACGGTCGTGGCGGTGTACTACGACAACACCTCTGGCGTATCAGAACTCTCGGTTCGCGCCTTTACCCCCGAGGACTCCAAAAAGATCAACGACAGTATCTTGAAGTTGAGCGAAGGGCTGGTGAACCGGCTTTCGATGCGCTCGCAAAACGACGCGCTTTCCTTCGCCCGGCAGGAAGTGGCCGATGCCCACGTGCGCGCGCTGAGCGCCTTGGATAAGCTCCAGGAACTTCAGCAGAAAGCCAAGCAGGTCGACCCCAAGGGCTACGCGGCCGTCCGGAATGAGATTCAGGCCAACCTGGAATCGCGCCTGACCCAACTGCAAGGTCAGCTCGATATCCTGCGTCGCGATTTGCCCGAAGATGCGCCTGGCATCCAGCAGATTAAGAACCGTATTGTTGTCATCAAAGAGCAACTCTTGGTCGAACGGCTCCGCTCCACCAAGGAGAGCAAGCAGGGGGAAGAATCCTCCGCGGCGGAAATCCTCAACGAGTTCGGCAAGCGCCAGTTGGAAGTCGAGTTTGCCAGCCAGGCCTACATGTCGGCCCTTTCCTCCTTGGAGCGGGCCCGGATTGATGCCTTGCAGCAAAGCCGCTATCTCGAACCCTTCGTCTCACCGCATGCGCCGGAGTCGGGCGAGTATCCCAGCCGCCTCTTCTCCATTCTGCTGGTGTTTTTCGCCTGTTTGTTGATCTGGGGCGTCGCTCGCATGTTGCTGTCCGTCGTCTGGGAGCACCTCTAAGTCAGCGCCGAGGCCATGGCAGCACCGCAGTCGGTCTTCATTACCGGAGCCAGTCGAGGCTTGGGGCAAGCCATGGCCGTCGCTCTCTTGCAGCAGCCCGGCAACGTGCCAAGCGAGTTTTACCTCACGGCTCGTTCCCCAGAAGGCCTCGAGGCCACGGCCACGCAATGCCGAACTGCGGCCGAGCAAGCGAAAGTCTCGCTGCCCGAGTTGCATCTCCTGCCGGCTGACGTCCGCGACGCCGAGCCCTTGGCTGAGGCTCTTCTCGCGCAAGCCGGAGAGGCGCCTGATCTCATTATCCTGAATGCGGGCATCTCTGCCGGACTCACTCCAGACGATACGGGAGCGCCCCCCGTGGAGCCGCTGGAAGCGACGCGCCGTCAGTTTCAGGTCAACACGCTGGCTCCGCTCGCTTTGCTGGAGCACTTGCTGCCAGCTATGACCGTGAAAGGCGGCGCGCACGTCGTGGTGGTGTTGAGCCTCGCGGCGCGCCTCTCGATTCCGTCTTATGCCGGTTACTCCGCGAGCAAAGCGGCGTTGTTGAATTACTTTCGCGCGGTGCGGGCCGATTGGCTGGCGCGGGGCATTCGTCTGACTCTTCTCCTGCCGGGCTTTATTGATACCGACATGAACCGGCGGCTCAAACCCGGGACGCCGCTGTTTTCGCCCCAATCTTGGCCCGTTGAGCGAGCTGCGCGCGTGATGGTCCAGGCCATCCGCGAGCAACGTGCCGAGTACGCCTTTCCTTTCGCCCAGGATGTCCTCAGCCGTGGGCTGGCCTGGTTGCCCACGCCTTTACAAGTGGCCGCCACCCGGTATTTCCTTAAGGCAGACATTTTGCCTGACCCGAGCTATGATCCGGGCTCGATTTCCAGCTAGCCCGTTTTTGTTGTTCTTCCATGTCCGATACGCCACGTACCTTTCTCTTTCTCCAGGGGCCTTGCTGTGGCTATTTCTCGGGTGTGGCGCGGCGGTTGAAAGCGGCGGGCCAGAACGTCCGCCGGATCAACCTCTCGGCTTGCGATGAACTCTACTGGGATTTGCCGGAAGCGCATCGCTATCGCGGCACCGTCCGTGATTGGCCGGCTTACATCGAGGCCTACCTGGAGGAGCACGACGTCACCGATCTCTTCTGCTTGGGGGAAAACCGGGTCTACCACAAGGCGGCGATCGAGGCGGCCAAGCCGCGTGGCGTCGATGTGGTGGTGACGGATTTCGGCTACTTCCGACCGAGCTGGATCACGCTCGAACGTAACGGCATGTCCGGCAACTCCGTTTTTCCGCGCGAGCCGGAGGCGATCCGGGCTCTGGCCGCGGAGTGTCCCGAGATGGAACAGGAGGGCCCGCACTACGCGGATTCCTTTACTCGACTGGCGACTCAACAAGTGACGGGAGATTGCGCCCCTTGGCTGTTGCGTCCCTTCTTCCCGCATTACGAAACCCACTTGCTGGAAAACCCGGCCCTGATCTACCTCTCCACCGGGCTCCGTATCCTGCGGGCCAATCTCGCGGCACGTGAAACCAAGCAGCGTCTGGATGCCTGTTTAGACGAGGCGAAAGAGTCGCCCTACTTTGTCTTCCCGCTCCAGATGGAGGGCGATTTCCAGATTCGCGCCTACTCGCCCTACGAGTCGCTCCGCGATGCCGCGGCCGAGATTCTGGAGTCGTTTGCCCAACATGCTCCGAAAGACACTCGCTTGGTGGTGAAGGTCCATCCGCTGGATCCGGACTTTGTGGGTTGGGAATCCTGGATTGAAGCCCAGGCCGGGCGCTTGGGCGTTCTCAAACGGGTTTGTTTCCTGGATGGCGGGAACCTGCGCCAGCTTCTTCAACACAGCCGCGGATGTGTGACCGTGAATAGCACGGTGGGCATTACCGCTTTGGAGGTCGACCGCCCGCTCAAAATCTTGGGGCAGGCGGTCTACGATGTTCCTGGCTTGGTGGAGCCGAAGTCCCTGGACGAGTTCTGGGCGGCTCCCCAGGCGCCGGACGCTGAACTGAAGGAAGCCTATTTACGGGCGCTGATGGCTTGCATCCAGGTGCGGGGGAATTTCTTTCACCCGGACGGGTTGGAACTCGCGATTGAAGAAACGGCGGAACGTCTCCTGAAAGGGACGATCAACCGTCCGCACGTTTAAGCCCGGCCGAGGTCCACCGGCCGTTTCAGATAGACGAGTTGTTTGGAGCTATACGTTTGGTCGACTTGGGGGAGCGCCAGTTCGTGGTCGCGATTAAACCCCGCGTGTTCTAAGAGCCGCATGGCGTGTTCATTTCCTTCCCAAACGTGAACGGAAACATAGGGGAGCTTTTCCTGCTGGGCGATGGTGGTGACGGATTGGAGGAGAAAAGCGCCGAGGCCTTGTCCGCGCGCCTCGGGCGCCACGTAGAGCGTTTTCACGTAAAGACATTCCGCGGTGATGGGCGACATGATTTGCTTGAGCTCGCCTTGGTGCTCCGGTCGGAGCGTGGCAAAGAAGCCATCGTCGAGATGGATGTTGCTCCCCGGAAAGGCCAATGCCATGGCCAGAGGGGCTTGATCTCGCCAGAGAATCAGGGAGTTGGAAAAAAAGAAGGGCGAGGTTTCATCCAAGATGCCCATCAGCAGCAGGTCCTCGAGCTGGCTGCCCGGGGCGATTCCGTCGAGCATGTAGCGGAAGAGGTCACGATCCGCCTCCACCATGGTCTTGGCGATCGTCTCCGCGTCGGCTACTTCGCCAAACCGTAGATCAATGTCCATCTGGAGCGGCGAGTCTTACAAGTCGACGAGTGTCGTCAGGTGGCGAGCGGTCTTCGTCACCGCTTCGTCGATGTGCTCCTCGGTGTGCTGACTGGTGATGAAGAAACGCAGGCGAGCCAGGGCTTCTTCCACGGCCGGGTAAATGATCGGCTGGACATGAACGCCATCGCGGCGCAGCTCCGTCGCGAGCTTGCCGGCGCGGACCGAGCTGCCGGTAATGACCGGGACCACGGCGGAGCCTTCCGAGCGACCGGTGTTGAGGCCGAGCGAGCGGCCTTTCTCTAAGAAGCGGCGGCCGTTGCGGTTGAGTTTGTCGACGCGTTCGGGTTCCTCCTCAAGAATCTCCAGCGCTTTGAGGGAAGCGGCCGCAATCGGCGGCGGCATGCCCACGGAGTAGACGAAGCCGTTACCGAAATACTTCATGATGTCCACCATCTCGCGGGAGCCCGCCAGGTAGCCGCCACATCCGGCCAGCGTTTTGGAAAGCGTGCCCATCAGGATATCGACTTCGCTGGCGGGGATGCCGAATTGCTCGGTCACGCCGCGCCCGGTCTTGCCCAGGACGCCCAGCGAGTGGGCTTCGTCGATGAAGAGAATGGCCTTGTAGCGCTTTTTCAGTTCCACCAGCTCGGGCAACGGGGCAATCGTGCCGTCCATGCTGTAGAGACCTTCGACGACGAGGAAGACCTTTTCGTACTGGCTGCGCTTGTCTTTGAGCAGGGCTTCCAGCGCGGCCATGTCGTTGTGGGCAAAGGAGACGCGCTGGGCGGGAGAAGCGACCGAGGCGGTCAGCAGGCTGTTGTGGGCCAGTTGATCGTGGATGATCAAATCGCGATGCGTGGCCAAGGTGGCCAGGACGCTCAGGTTGGTGAGGTAGCCGCTGACCAGGGTGACGGCAGCTTCCGTACCCAGGTACTTGGCGAGCCCATCTTCCAGCTCACGGTGCGTGGGGCGCTCGCCCGAGACGATGCGGCTGGCGGAAGCCGAGGTGCCGTATTTCTCCATCGCTACCCGGGCAGCATGGAGAATGCGGGGGTCGCCGTTTAGACCGCAGTAATTGTAGGTGGTAAAGTTGATCGCCTTTTTGCCGTCGATCTCGGTGATAGCGCTGGGCGTCTCGTGGTGGACGGAGAAGTAGCTGAAGTCGATGTCCGAATTGTCGGCGATGTTTCGGCCAATCCCGATTTTCTTGTATTCGGGAAATTCCGCAAAGTCGTAGTGGTGCCGGGGAATGTCGGCCGGGGCCCCCGCCGTCGGTACCGAACTGTCGTGGGTCGCCGCTTTCTTCTGGCTAGCTTTTTGCGAGATCAAGCCGCGCAGGAGCTCTTGTTTTTGCTCCAGGCTGAGGCTATCCAGGGCGTCTGGTTTGGGCGAGGTCA